>JBAQHA010000844.1:0-2458 GCA_049288075.1 Oricola sp. | reverse complement strand
CTGCCCGAGAACGCGGATCCGGTGGAGGATTGTGAGAATCGTATCGGCAAGCGGACCGACACGTTCGTGATCTATTCAGCGGACTTCTACGAGAGGATCGACCAGGCGGGCGGCTAACCGTTGCCCGAAGGTTACTTCTTTATGACCTCGTCGGTCTTTACGGCGGGGGCGAAGGATTTCTCGTCCCCCATGCGAATGTCGTCCCTGGCGAAATAGTCGAGTTGCTGGATCAGCACCTCGGCCACGACCTCGTGTCCGGCCGTCTCGTTGACGAGATCGCGCAATTCGTCCAGCGACTCGCGCAGCCGCGACCAGCCGGTCGACGTCGATAACGGCCCTGCCTCGGAATAGAAGTGACTGGTCAGGGCATCGAATATCAGAGTGCTGAGCGGAATTTTCAGGGCGGCAACGCCGGCGGGAACCGTTTTCAGGGTGAAACGGCCGGTCAGGTAACCCTGGAGCCCATTCTTGTCGACATAGGGAACGGCGAAGAGATCGGTCTGGAACTCCGCCGTCGAGCCGCCGCCGTGTCCGCCCGAGGACCCGCCCGCCTCGGCGGAGGCTCCCTGATCGGCCGGCGTCGCCGAAAGGCTCTGGCCGAAATAGATGCCGGCAAGCGTGACCGTGGCGATCCAGAGCGCGAATGCGATCTGTCCGATCATCACTTGTCCATCGAGTAATACGTCGTCTGCGGGTAGGTCCCGTCGGATTCGGCGCGCTCGATCGCATCGCCAAGAATGGTGATGACGTCCTTCGTCGCTGTCATGCAGGCGCGGAGCACGGCGCTGTTTTCATCTACCTTCTTGCGCAGGGACCGCAGTTCGGCACGGATATCGTCGTCCATGTCATCCCGCGAAAGGTCCCGCGAAACGAGGTTCAGTTCATAGAGGCAACGATTCTTGCGCGCATTGAAGCCGGACAGGCCTGCCGCCGGGTTCTTGCGCAGTATTTTCGTTTCCGCTTCGATCGTCGCGCCCACACGCTGGAACAGCGCCCTGAGTTGGGCCCTGTTGAACGTCTTCTTCTGCGCATTCACTGCATCGGCCGGTGTCATGCCCGCAAGCTCCCTGCTTATCCCCGGTTCCTGCCGGCGGCGCCGGCGGGTGACATCATGTCATGAATGAAATCGCGGCTGACTTCCTGGGTGCTGCGGCGGGCGGCATCGAGCATCATGGCCTCGTCGGCCGACACCTGCGGATCGCGCACGCCGCTCAGCGGCTCAACCCTGTCGCCTTCGCTGACGACATATTTGCCGATTTTCGACGCAACGCCGAAATCCGCCCCCTGGACCACCTGATTGGCGACCTGTTCGGCCATCATCGACTTCCAGATGTCCCCGGAAAGGCCATCGCCGAAATAGCTTTCGTCCGTTTCGCCCATCATGTTCTGGATCATGTTCGAAACGAGCAGCGCCTCGAACTGCTTGCCGGCCTGCTTGGCGCTCTTGACCTGGGGCGCGCGCGACAGGTGGCTTTCAAACTTCGCTGCTACCGCTGACGTATCGCCGGAGGCGGGGGCGGACGTCCCTGCTCTCAGTCGCGTCTCGAGATTGCGGACGCTCGCCGGATCGGCGGCGCGGGCAACATCGAGAATGAGGTCTGACGGAAAATCGACAGCCATGGGTCACGCGGTCCCGCATGTTGGTTCGTGGTGGCCTTAGCCTATCTTTCCAAACTTGCTTGAAGCTGACAGCCGTCCCGCGATGCGCTGATCAATCGTCTCGGATTGCGCCGCGGCCTCGTCGCGATTGCGATCGGAAATGCGCTGCTGGGCGTGGCGATCCTCGATCGCCTCCAGTTTGCGTTTTTCCTTGAGCACCTCTTCGGAGAATTCGCTGACCTGCTGGTCGGCCCTGCTCTTTTCGGCCAGCGTGGACTGAAAGTAGCCGGCGAGAAGATCGGGAAAAAGACGCGCGATCGGCCCGTCCTCGACAATCATCCGGTCGAGATCGTCCAGAGCCCTCTCGGCGGCCGCCGAACGGTTCTTCGCATCGGTCAGGTCGCGCTCGCGCAATGATTTCATGACACGCTGCAGGCGGAGAAGACGAGTGTAGTCGGTTCTCTGGTTCGCCATGTCAGCCCGTCGAATAGACGGCGGAGAACCCGGCGCCGAACTGGCTGAGGAGATAAGGCGCGGCGAAATACATGATCAACAATCCCAGGGCCAGAACGAAGGGCAGCGAAATGAAATAGATCGGAATCTGGGGCGACAGCTTGTTGAGCAGGCCGACCGCCAGGTTCATGATGATCGCGAAGCCGATGAAGGGACTGCCCAAACGGAGCGCGACGAGGAAGCTCTCGCGAAGCAGGTCAACCAGATCGACCAGCATCAGCCGGGCGGACGGGAACTGGTCCATCGGCATCACATCGTAAGATCCCAGCAAGGTCGCGATGACGACGTGATGGAAGTCCAGCGTGAAGAGCACCAGCAGAGCGGAGAAGGAGAGAAGAGCGGTCAG
>JBAQHA010000843.1:0-3278 GCA_049288075.1 Oricola sp. | reverse complement strand
GTCGGTATCGTGCCCAGGCAGGCCGGGGCCCGCCTCTCCCGCATTCAGGCGGCGGTCCGGCGCAACCTGGCCTCCCGGGCCAGCATTCGCGAAGTTTCGCAACGCTCGTGCTCGGCCCGGATTTTCTGGATGAAAGGAATGATCTGCTCGTCGGGCGTTTCCATGGCACGGTGATAGCGCTCGGTAACGTCGACGATGATTCCGATCACGTTCGGAAAACAGCCGCAGCAGCGCCCGCGCTTCTTCATCGCGTGATAGACGACGCCCGGCGTGATCAGCTGCCAGGCATCCTTGTCGAGGAAACCGGTCACGACCTCCTCGATCTCGCTCTTCACGATGACGTTGCAGCTGCAGACGATCACGTATCTTCGCCCTACTGAAAGACCGCAGTCGGATTGTCGAGACTATCGGACCCTTCGAATTGTATCGCCCCAAGCTGCAACAGCGCAACCGCCCTTTCGATGGATCTGGTCTGGTCGATCAGCCCGTCGATGGCGGCCTGGACGACGGCGTTGCCGTCCGCGTTGCCCTCGCCGATCATCTGGTCATAGACCTCGGTCGTGTCGGCGCGCTTCGCCATGACATGCATGGCGTCGATCGTCGCCTGCAGCTTGCCCGTCAACTCGCCGTCGACGGCGGCGTCACGGGCGGCGATCAACTGCGAGATCGACGGACCGGAAACGATCGTACCGTCGATGCGCTGGTAAGTGCCGAGATAGGCGTTCTGGATGCCGACCGCATCATAGAGATGCGACTTGTCGGTGTTGTCGGAGAAGCAGTCGTGCTCTTCCTCCGGATCGTGCAGGATCAGGCCGAGCTTCATGCGCTCGCCAGCCAGTTCGCCGTAAGAGAGCGAGCCCATGCCGGTCAGGATCACCGACAGGCCGGCGTTCGGATCGGCAAGCAGTTCGGCGCGGGCCGCGCCGTCCTCTTTCCAGTTGGCGACCATTTCTTCCAGATCGGAGACGAGAAGATCGGTCGCCGAATCGAGATACTGCGCGCGGCGATCGCAATGGCCGTTGGTGCATTCGATCGTCGAGTAGTCGGTCCAGGGACGGTTGCCCGCCCCCGGCCCGGTGCCATTCAGGTCCTGGCCCCAGAGCATGAACTCTATGGCGTGGTAGCCAGTGGCGACATTTGCCTCGACATCGCCCGCTTCCTGCAGCGTACCGGAGAGGAATTCCGGCGAGAGGTTCGATGCATCGACCTTCTGGCCATTGATCATCAGCTCCGGATTGGCGATCACATTCGCCGTATAGAGGCTGTTCTGGTCGCTCTCGGTTCCATAGGATGCGTCGACATAATCGATCAGGCCCTCGTCGAGCGGCCAGGCGTTCACGCGGCCTTCCCAGTCATCGACGATGACATTGCCGAAACGATAGACCTCGGTCTGCTGGTAGGGAATGCGGGAAGCCTTCCAGGCGTCCTTGGCGGCCTGCAGCGTTTCGGCGGAGGGGTTGGCGATCAGGGCGTCGGCGGCGGCATCGAGCGCCTTGGCCGTCGTCAACGCATCCTCGTATTTGGCCAGCGCGATGTCGGCATAGGTCTTCACCACGTCCTCCGGCATTGCGTCGGCTGCGGCCGGTGCGGCCAGCGCAGCGGCGAGCGCCAGTCCAGCCGTAAGTGTTCCCGTTTGCATCAGGTTCATTGTCGTCTCCCGAATGTCTTGTCAGTGCAATGTGGGTGAATCGTCGTAACCGCCGCGCGGCGCACGCGAACGGTCAAGGATGTCCCGCACCACGGGCGCAGGAATCGGCAGGAGGGTCTTGTCTAGACCACGTAACACGAGCGCGAAGGCGCCAGCGGCGAAGGCCACCTCGTCGCAGCGGGTCGCGCATGAGAGCGCGGCAAGGCAGAGCTCGGCAGCTTCGTCGTCGCCGTTCTGGATGCCGGCGACGAGCCCGAGCACCAGCACCTCGTCTCGGCAGACATGGCGGGAATCGCTCTCGAAGGTTCGCAACGGACAGGCCGCGCAACGCCCCAGCGTCGCGATGAATTCCGCCAGGGCCTGCATCGCGGCGGTCGAGCCGCGCGGGCCGAGTATGCCACGGTAGAGGCCGGTTGCCGCCTGCCAGGGCGCGAAACCGCCCGTCACCGCGGCGGCGATCGCATGGCGATAGCCTTCGAGCACGAGGCGCTCGGCCGGCCGCGCGAGATAGGCGGCGGCATGGCTGCTCTGACAATCGAAACGATGCGGCACTGTTTGACTCGCGGAAGTTAAACATGATGTTTCCGATCAGGTTTATGCCGTAGTCAAAAACTGGTGTCAAATACTCTAGTTTTTAACAATTCTAAACTTCGCCGCGGGATGTCAGGCCGCCGCGCCGAGCCGAGGACTGTTCGGCGACAAGCACGGACATCATCGTTGCGGCGCGCTGGCTGGCCTCCAGTTCGGATTCGAATTCGCCTCGCACCTGGGCGAGCTTGTCGCTCATGGCCTGGGAAACGAACTGGTTGGAGAGCACATAAACCGAGCCGGAAACGGCAACGGCGACGAGTAGCGCGCCACCGTATTGAACTCGCGGCCGATCATGAGATTTTTCATGGGAGCCCGTCCGGAAAATGCCCGGCGAATACATTCAAGAATCTGAAAATCGCCGCGTTTCTTCACCACGGGTCAATCCGCCAATTCCGATCTTTGGGAATCTGTACCGGAAAATTCGCCAGCAGCATGTCGCGGCCGACCGCTCGATTTCCGGTTGGCCTTCGCGCCTGCCCTAAGCTGCATCCGGCTGTTTCGACGGATGCGCGTCGGCAAAGGCCGGCAGGGCCTCGCAGGCTTCGTGGACCGCGCGCACGAGCGGCATGTCCGTGAGGTCGACGCCGAAACGTTGTGCCGAGAAGACTTGCGGCACGAGACAGATGTCGGCCAGACCCGGCGTATCGCCGAAGCAGAATTCGGCCGGCTTCTGCCGCTTCTGCAGCAGCACCTCGCAGGCCGCCAGTCCGTCGCCGATCCAGCGCTGGCACCATGTGTCCGTGCCGGCCTGGTCCTGGCCGTATTCGGCGCGCAGATATTGCAGCACGCGAAGGTTCTGCAGCGGGTGGATGTCGCAGGCGATGATATCGGCGAAGGCGCGAATGCGGGCACGCTCATCCGCGGTGCCCGGAAGGAATGACGGCTCGGGATAGGTTTCGTCCAGCCATTCGAGGATCGCCATCGACTGGCCGATGGTCAGGCCGTCCTTTTCAAGCGTCGGAACGAGCATCTGCGGATTGAGCGCGCGATATTCCGGTTTTCGGTGCTGACCCCCCTCGTTGACCAGGTGCACCGGCAC
>JBAQHA010000842.1:0-7113 GCA_049288075.1 Oricola sp. | reverse complement strand
GCCTCGTGCTTGCCGGTAGGGGCGGCAAAACGGCCCTGTGTTCCACCTTTGCATTGACATAAAGCGTTGCCATGCGACAAACGTCCAAGGAAATAGCGATTTGTCCCGCGTCACACCATTGTCATCCGAAATGCCGATAAGCCGCCTCAATAAATCGATTTGCATGCGTATTTTCGGGCTGCTGCTGGCATCGGCGGGGGCTGTTTTCGCTGCGACGCCGGCGGCGCGCGCCGATTTTCGCGTCTGCAACGCGACGCAGGACCTCGTCGGCGTGGCGATCGGTTACCGGGCGCGGGCGGGCTGGATCACGGAAGGCTGGTGGGCGATCGAGGGATCGACCTGCAAGACGCTGATCGAAGGGCCGCTGGAGTCGCGCTACTATTACCTGTACGCCGAGGACGGCGTGCGCGGAGGTCGCTGGGACGGGCCCGTGAGCATGTGCATAGCCGAATTGCAGTTCAAGATCACGGGCGTGAACGATTGCTATGCGCGGGGCTTCCAGAGGGCAGGCTTCCGGGAATATGACACCGGCAATCAGACGAACTGGATGGTTCAGCTCGTCGATGATCCGGAACCGGCGGCGGGGGGTTCCATCGCACCCACACCGCTGATCACGCAGCAAGGAGAAGGCCAGTGAAACGCGGCCGTAAAGTCAAGATTCTCGCGACGCTCGGCCCGTCCTCCTCGACGGAGGAAATGATCGGCAAGCTGCACAATGCCGGCGCCGACGCATTCCGAATCAACATGAGCCATTCCAGCCACGACATGATGCGCGACCTCGTCAAGCGCATCCGCGCGGTGGAGAAGCGAGTCGGCCGGCCGATCGGCATCCTGGCCGACCTGCAGGGACCGAAGCTGCGCGTCGGCATGTTCGCCGACGGATCGGTCGAGCTCGAAGCGGGCCAGACCTTCACGCTCGACAATCGCGACGAACCGGGCGATGCGAAACGGGTCTATCTGCCGCACCCCGAAATCCTGGAATCGGTCCAGCCGGGGCACCGCCTGCTGATCGACGACGGGAAACTGCAGCTCGTCGCCGAAAAGACCGACGGAACGTCGATCGTCTGCAAGGTTGTTTCCGGCACCAAGATTTCCAGCAAGAAGGGCGTCAGCCTGCCGGATACGACGCTTGGCGTCGGCGCGCTGACCGACAAGGACCGCTCCGACCTTGAAGCGGTGCTGAAGGAGGAGATCGACTGGGTCGCGCTGTCCTTCATCCAGCGTCCGGAAGACCTCGCCGAAGTGCGCAAGATCGCGCGCGGGAGGGTCGGGCTGCTGTCGAAGATCGAGAAGCCGCAAGCGGTCGAACGCCTCGACGAGATCATCGAACTGTCCGACGCCATCATGGTGGCGCGCGGCGATCTCGGCGTGGAGATGCCGCTGGAAGCGGTTCCCGGCATCCAGAAGCAGATCACGCGCGCGGCGCGCAAGGCCGGCAAGCCGGTCGTCGTCGCCACGCAGATGCTGGAATCGATGATCACGGCGCCGGTGCCGACGCGCGCGGAAGTGTCGGACGTCGCAACAGCGGTGTTCGAAGGCGCGGACGCGGTGATGCTGTCGGCGGAATCGGCGGCCGGCGACTACCCGGTCGAAGCGGTCGAAACGATGTCGCGGATCGCCGAGAAGGTCGAGAAGGACCCGTTGTTTCCGGGCATCATCAACGCACAGCGGCCGGAAGCCGAAGCGACCGGATCGGACGCCATTTCTGCGGCCGCCCGGCAGATCGCCTACACGCTGAAGCTTGCCGCCGTCGTCTGCTACACCGCTTCCGGCACGACGGGCCTGCGCGCCTCGCGCGAGCGGCCGGACACGCCGGTGATCGCGCTGTCGCCGGTGATCGAGACGGCGCGGCGGCTGGCCATCGTCTGGGGCCTGCACTGCGTGGTGACCGAGGACGCCGTCGATCTGGACGACATGGTCGACCGGGCCTGCCGGATCGCCTTCCGTGAGGAATTCGCCAAGCCGGGGGACAGGATCATCATCACCGCGGGCGTTCCGTTGCGCACGCCCGGCGCCACCAACATGCTGCGGATCGCCTATGTCGGCTCCGACGGCCTTTCAGGCATCTGAGGGAACGGGCTCCCTGTCGGCGAGACTGCGGTGGATCGGCCCGTAGCGGTCGCCCGATATCTTCCGTTCCAGTTCGCGCGCCAGCGCCTGCAGGTCGCGCTGCTGGCCGGCGAGTCTCTCGATCGCCGCGACGGCGAGACCGGTCGCGACATAGTCCGGCTTGTGGCCGAGATTTTCGACCCAGACCAGTTCGGCGTTTTCGAGATCCCGCTTCAGGCCGAGCGAATGAACGCGCGGCAGGACGATCGTGTCCTTGTCTCCGGTGACGATGACGGCGGGCGTCTTGATGCGCGGATAGAGCGGCGCGGTGCGGGCAACGTATTCGAGCAGGCGGGCAACGTCGGTGGCGTTGGCGCGGAAATGCCATGGACGCAGCACCAGCGCGACTCCGGTGCGTTGCACGTAGTTCTCGACGGGGCAGTTCGGCGAGAAGACCGCGGCTGCGCCGGGTCCGATCCTCAAGAGGCCGAGCGGCATGGCCAGTGTCTCGGCAAAGAGGCGGCCGATGACCGGCAGGGGCGTCAGCCTGTAATACCAGTCGACGCCACCGGGCCAGGGATGACTTACCGCGGAGAGAAACAGCGTTCCCACCGTCTTCTCCGGATGGTTGAGCGTGAAGGAGGCCGCGATGGCGCCTCCGAAGGAATGTCCGACGACAATCGCCTTTTCGATCCCGAGTTCATCGAGGAGCGCGGCGATGGTCGCGGCCTGTCCATCCGGCAATTCGTTCGATTTCGGCCCGCGCGACGACCAGCCGTGGCCCGGCCGGTCGACAAACAGCAGGTCGGCGCGACCGGAAAGGCGTTCGCGAAAGGCCAGCATCTGGTCGGCAAGATTGCCGCTGGCACCGTGCAGGAAGACGACCGGCGGCAGATCGGCGTCCGCGCTCGCTCGCTCCAGCACGTAGTGCATCCGCGTGCCGTTGACGGTGGCGTATTCGCCGACCGGCGGATGACGGCGTTCGATCACGCGGACAGCGACGCGCGTGAAGACCGCGAGGGCGGCCAGAACCGCGACGAGGATCAGTGACGCCACGGTGACGGCATTCATCTGCGGCAGGTTCTCCGGGCGGATCGGCGGCTCAGACGGGATCGGCGGCGAGTTCGTCGGACAGGCGGATGACGGCCTGCTGCGCCGATTCCATGGCGGGATAGACTTCGAGCGCGCGTTCCCAGGCCCTCAGTGCGGCTTCCTTGCGATTAGTCCGCTCCAGGATCGTCGCCATGCCGGCCAGCGCGCCGAAGTGGCGCGGCTCGAGCGCAAGCGTCTTCTCGATGTCGGACATCGCCTTGGCGAAATTGTCCAGGGTGTAGTTCAGCGTCGCGCGACGGTTCCAGCCTTCGGCGAAATCGGGCGCGCGGATGACGACCTGGTCGAGGAAATCGAACGCGACGTTGTATTTCTTTTCCTCATAGGCGGTGTTCGCCCATTCCATCATCAGGTCGACGGTGGCGCTGCCCGACTTGAACCATTCCGACCAGATGCCTTCGGCGAGGGTTCGGGCGTAGCGCGGATCGCGGGCTTTCTTCAACTGGCCGAAGAGATCGTCGAGCCGCGACGTCGCGGATTCGGAAGCCAAAGGCACGTCGTCATAGACGGGAGGCGGGGGGACCAGGTTCTCTTCCGGAACGGGGAGCGGTTCCTGCAGGCCCGGGTCCTCGAAATCCTGCGCATGAGCGGCGGGGGCGCAAAGCGCCACGGAGGAGGACAGGATCAGGAAACGCAAAAAGGTTCGCATGCGGATAAGGTATTTCCCGCAACGCAAACGTCAAATGCAAAATTCGGTAATGCGCCCGCGGCATCGTCGCCGCGGCAACAGCTTCAGCCCTGACGCGCCTTGTAGCGCGGGTTCTGCTTGTTGATGATGTAGACGCGACCCTTGCGGCGAACGAGCCGGTTGTTGCGGTCACGGGCTTTCAGCGACTTGAGCGAGTTCTTGATCTTCATTGTTACGCCTATGTGGCCCGACGGGGGCTCAAACAAAAACGCGCCTGAAGGCGCGCAAAACCAGTGGGGCGGTGGATAACCGCAAATCCCTTCCGATGTCAACCGATGCGGCCGACAATGCGCGTGAAATGACCCATTTTACGGCCCGGACGGCTTTCCGTCTTGCCATAGTCGTGGACGAGCACGCCGGCTTCGGCGGCAAGGGCAGGAATACGGGCAATCTCGTCGCCGATCAGGTTTTCCATCACGCAGTCCGAGTGGCGCGCGCCGTCGGCAAGCGGCCAGTCGGCGATGGCGCGGATATGCTGCTCGAATTGCGAAACGGTGCAGGCGGCCTCGGTCCAGTGGCCGGAATTGTGGACGCGCGGCGCGAATTCGTTGGCGCGCAGCGATCCGTCGTCCATGACGAAGAACTCCAGGCCGAGCGTGCCGACATAGGAGAGCGCTTCTGCAAGCTTGCCGGCGGCATGGCGCGCGGCCTCCTCGATATCCGCAGCGATGCCGGACGGCAGCGTCGACGAGGCGAGAATGCCGGCCTCGTGGACGTTGCGCGGCGGGTCGAAACAGACGACCGTTCCGTCGCCGGCGCGCGTCGCGATCACCGATATCTCGGCCACGAAAGGCGCGAACTCCTCCAGGATGGCCGGCACGTTGCCGAGGCCTTGCAGCGCCTCGGCGGGCGAGGGGTCGCCGGCGTTGCCGCGAAACCGGATCTGGCCCTTACCGTCGTAACCGAGGCGGCGGGTCTTCAGGATGCCTCGTCCGCCGAACTCGGCCAGCGCGCGCGTCAGACCGTCGGCGTCGACGATGTCGCGGAAGGCGACGGTGCGGATGCCGTGACCGTCGAGAAAGGTCTTTTCCGTCAGCCGGTCCTGGGCAATCTCCAGCGCGAGCGCTCCGGGGCGCAGGACCGCGGTTTTTTCCAGGAGGCGCGCGGCTTCCAGGTCGATGTTCTCGAATTCGTAGGTGACGACGTCGCAGCGCTGCGCCAGGTCGGCAAGCGCGGCCCTGTCGCCGTAATCGGCGACGATCTGGGTGTTGCAGACCTGGGCGGCCGGGCAATCGGCCTGCGGTTCCAGCACGCAGGTCTGAAAACCGAGCCGGGCGGCGGCGATCGCCAGCATGCGGCCGAGCTGGCCGCCACCGATGATCCCGATGGTCGCGCCCCGCCGCAGCATCATCACGCGTCGTCCGACGGGCGGTCGGCGACGGACGCGGTGCGCGCGGCGCGCCATTCCTCCAGCCGGGCGGCGAGCGCCTCGTCGGAAAGGGCGAGGATCGCGGCGGCCATCAGGCCGGCATTGGTAGCGCCGGCATTGCCGATGGCGAGCGTGCCGACGGGAATGCCCGCCGGCATCTGGACGATGGAGAGAAGCGAATCCTCGCCCGACAGCGCCTTCGACTGGACGGGAACGCCGAGGACGGGCAGCGGCGTCAGCGAGGCGGTCATGCCGGGCAAGTGCGCCGCGCCGCCGGCCCCGGCGATGATGACCTTGAAGCCATCCGCCTTGGCTGCCTTGGCGAAGGCGTACATGCGGTCCGGCGTGCGGTGCGCGGAAACGATTCGCGCTTCATGGGCGACGCCGAGCTCGTCGAGGACTTCGGCGGCATGGCGCATGGTCGACCAATCGGACTGGCTGCCCATGATGATGGCGACGGGTGCAGACATTGTAACGATCCGGGCTTGTTGCGTTCAGGCGATGATGTCGGGAATGATCTGGTCTTCAAGCTTCTGCAGCATGTCCTTGATCGCCAGCTTCTTCTTCTTCATGCGCTGGACCTGCATCATGTTGCAGCCCACCTGTATCATGGCGTCGATGGCCGCGTCATAGTCGGCGTGCTCCTGTTTCAGCCGCGCATATGCAAGCCGCACATCGGCCCCGTCCTGGTCAGACATGCCCTGTCCTTTTGTTTTCGTTTCGGCCCGCCCGTCCGGCAGATTTCGAAGGTTCCAATTGCATCCTTCTTTGCAACAAATCTCTACCTATTTCCACAGTCTCGTATTCGACAGAGGCGCCAATTCATGTCAGCATGACAAGTCCGGCTTCTCACAGCCGGACAACATGAAAGGAGACAGCTCATGTCCATCGAAGCTCACCTTGAATCCCTCCTGCGCAAACACGGTGTCCTGGAAACGGAAATTTCCCAGGTGTTGTCACGCCCGTCGCCGGATCAAGCAGAGCTTACGCAATTGAAGCGCGAGAAATTGCGACTCAAGGAAGAGATTGAGCGAATTCGCGCCGAGACGCGACACTAGGAAATCGATTTCCTGTCTTCGGGCCGGCGCGTCAGTCGCCGGTCCAGAACTGATCCAGCCAGAGATTCAATGGCAAGAAGGCCGCATCGTTGAGCGCGTAGATGCGGCGAGTGCCTTCCGCGCGCACCGAGACCATCCCGGCATCCAGGAGTATCTTCATGTGCTGGGACACGGCGGGCCGGGATATCGGCAGACAGTCCGCCAATTCTCCGACCGTGCGCGGAGACCGGCGCAACTCTTCAAGGATGAAGCGCCTGTGCGGGTCCGCTATAGCGTAAAATGAGTCTGAGTTGCTCATTTAATGGGGGTAAGATTAGACTTACCTCACGTCAAGATCCAAAACTAATCAATCCGTCGTATACGAGCTTAATTCCAACGAAAAATACCATTGTATACATGAGGGGATAGAATATCGTCCGATCCATCCGTCGGACGATCCATGCGCCCGCGATCGTGGCGAAGGGCGCGAAGGGCATCAGGACGAGCGATGTCGTCAGGTTCGCCGAATCGAACTGGCCGAGGGCAAAGTAGGGAACGAGCTTGACGGCGTTGATGATGGCGAAAAAGATCACCGAGGTTCCGGTATAGAGCCTGGGATCCTGTCCGAGCGGCAGGGTGTAGACCTGGTAGGGCGGGCCGCCGGCGTGTGAGACGAAACTGGTGAAGCCGGCGATGGCGCCCCAGAAGCCACCCTTTACCGCATTGTGCGGCTTCGGCGCCGGCTGGGTCTTGCGAAGCCGCAGCCGGACATAGTCGGCGACGAAGAGAAGCGCGATCATGCCGACAAGGAAGCGGACCTCGGGCACGGTGACCCAGGCGGCGGTGAACCAGCCGATCGC
>JBAQHA010000841.1:0-4309 GCA_049288075.1 Oricola sp. | reverse complement strand
CTTGTCGTCGCGGCTTTCCACCTGGCGCGACAACTGCGACAGCGCGATGATCGGCACGTTCAGTTCCTTGGCCAGCGCCTTCAGGCCGGTGGTGATCTCGGTGATTTCCTGCACGCGGTTCTGGCTCGACTTGGAGGACGAGCCGGTCATCAGCTGCACATAGTCGATCACCATGACGTCGAGGCCGCGCTGCCGCTTCAGTCGGCGCGCGCGCGCGGAAAGCTGCGCGATGGAGATGCCGCCGGTCTGGTCGATGAAGAGCGGAATTTTCTGCATCATGTTGGAGCAGGCGACGAGCTTCTCGAAATCCGCCTCGGTGATCTCGCCGCGCCGGATTTTCGATGACGAGATTTCCGTCTGCTCGGAGATGATACGCGTGGCGAGCTGTTCCGACGACATTTCGAGCGAATAGAAGCCGACGATGCCGCCATCGACCGCCTTCACCGAGCCGTCCGACTGCTGCTCGCCGCGAAATGCGTTGGCGATGTTGAAGGCGATGTTGGTGGCAAGCGAGGTCTTGCCCATGCCGGGGCGTCCGGCGAGGATGATCAGGTCGGAGGACTGCAATCCGCCCATGCGGGCGTCGAGCGCGTGAATGCCCGTGGAAACGCCCGACAGATGGCCGTCGCGCTGGAAGGCGGCATTGGCCATGTCGATGGCGATGCGCACCGCTTCGGTGAACGGCTGGAAGCCGCCATCGTACCGCCCGGTCTCGGCCAGTTCGAACAGCCGCCGCTCGGCGTCTTCGATCTGGTGACGCGGGCTCATTTCGACCGGCGCGTCAAAGGCGATGTTGACCATGTCCTCGCCGATGCCGATCAGCGCGCGCCGGGTGGCAAGATCGTAGATCGCGCGGCCATAGTCCTCGGCGTTGATGATCGTCACCGCTTCCGCCGCGAGCCGCGCCAGATACTGCGCGACCGTGATCTCGCCGAGCTTCTCGTCGGCGGGAAGGAAGGTCTTGATCGTCACCGGATTGGAGATCTTGCCCATGCGGATCTGGTCGGCGGCGACCGCGTAGATCTGCCGGTGCAGCGGCTCGTAGAAATGTTCAGGCTTGAGGAAGTCCGAGACGCGGTAGAATGCGTCGTTGTTGACGAGAATCGCGCCCAACAGGGCCTGTTCGGCTTCGATGTTGTTTGGCGCTTCGCGATAAAGTTCCGTGGCCTGATTGTTGTCGTCGAATTTGAAGGCCGCGTCAGCCATTACCATCTCCAGTTTTCGGGCTCACCTATAGCCCGTGAACGCGATCAGGCGACAAGTAATCGCCCTTCGCACCCGGTATTCACAGGGGGTGTATAAACTCACGAAATATTTTTTGCTGCTTGACTTATCCTACCCGATTCGGGCCACCGATGGGCAATCATCCTGCCGCCTTGATATCGGGTATCAACTGGCCCGGTTTGCGGTCGAAATCGGTGATGTAGTCGCGGCTCCGGGGGATCGACAGCTTGTCACGCGCGAGCTGCAACTGGAAGACCACAAGGTCTTGGTAGCGGAACGCCGCTTCCGAGCCGGCGAGGTAGAATTCCCACATCCGCGCGAAACGTTCGTCATAGAGCGCGATCGCCTCGTCGCGCCGCGCCATGAAGCGCTGACGCCAGTGTTTCAGCGTACCCGCATAGTGGTCGGTCAGTATTTCGACATCGGTGACATGCAGGCCGGAAAGCTCCACCGAGCGCATGATCTCCGACAGGGCGGGGATGTAGCCGCCGGGGAAGATGTATTTGCGAATGAATGCCGACGTCACGCTCGGCGGCCCGGTGCGTCCGATCGTGTGCAGCACCATGACGCCGTCGTCCTTCAGGAGCGACCGCGCCTTCTTGAAATATTCGCCGTAGTGGTTGATGCCGACATGCTCGAACATACCGACCGAGACGATGCGGTCGAAACGGTCGTCGACATCGCGGTAGTCGGTCAGGTCGAAACGGACCCTGCCGGACAGATTGGCCGCGTCCGCGCGCTCGCGCGACAGGGCGAGTTGCTCGTCGGAGAGCGTTATGCCCCGAACCTCCGCGCCGTGGTCGCGCGCCAGCGTCAGGCCGAGTCCGCCCCAGCCGGAGCCGATATCCAGAACCTGCATTCCCGGTTCCAGGAGCAGTTTGGCGGCGATGTGACGTTTCTTGGCGATCTGGGCCTGTTCCAGCGTCATGTCCGGACGGCTGAAATAGGCGCAGGAATACTGCCGGTCGGCATCGAGGAAAAGGTCGTAGAGCGCCCGAGACAGGTCGTAGTGATGCTGCACATTGGCGCGCGCCCGCCGTTTCGGGTTGAATTGGTGCAGCCGCCGCATCAGGAAACGCAGCCGCTCGGTCGGACGCATCGGATGCGCCTCCCGCGCGGGCGCCGATGTGTGGCCGGAATAGATGAGCCTCAGGAAATCCGCGATGTCTCCCTGAATGAAGGTGAAGTCTCCATCCATGAAGGCGTCCGGCAGGCCGGGATCCGGGGTCAGCATGATCCGCCTGAACGCCGCCCATGTGCGGATCTCGACATGCACAGGCTCCCCGGTCCCGTCGCCGTAGTGGCGGGTCGTGCCGTCAGGACAGGTGATCGTCAGCGAACCTCGAAGATCGAGCCCATCCACAAACCGATGCAATAATCCCAGGATCGTTGCAGGCATCGCATTCGTCCGAAAACCGCAACTATTGGAAGGGATTTTCGTCGCAGAAGTCAAGATGGCCCCGGTCTCGACAGACCGGGGCCATCAGGTTCGGGTAGATTTCCGGTGCGCCGGGATCAGGAAGCGGCTTCTTCGCTCTCCTCGAAGAAGCCTTCGGCGTCCGGATCGAAGGTCTCGAGTTGGGCTTCTTCGTCGTAACCGTAGATCGCCTCGGCCGAGTTGAGGTTCTCGCCGGCGGCCTGGCGCTCGGCTTCTTCGGTCGAACGGGCGATGTTGAGCGTCACCTTGGTTTCGACTTCCGGGTGCAGCACGATTTCGACTTCGTGCATGCCGATTTCCTTGATCGGGTTCTTCAGGTCGACCTGCGTGCGGGTGACCGAGAAGCCTGCCGCAGTCAACAGGTCGGCGATGTCGCGTGTCGAAACCGAGCCGTAGAGCTGGCCGGTCTCGCCGGCCGAGCGGACAACGATGAAGGACTTGCCGTTGAGGCCGGAAGCAACCTGCTCGGCGACCGACTTGCGTTCCGCGTTGCGGGCTTCGATCTGGCCGCGCTCGGCTTCGAAGCGGGCCCGGTTGGCGGCGTTTGCGCGCAGTGCCCGGCCGGTCGGCAGCAGGTAGTTGCGGGCGAATCCGTCCTTCACGGACACTTCGTCGCCGATCTGGCCGAGGCGGGCGATACGCTCGAGAAGAATGACTTTCATGGGTAGTTTCCTTTCAGAGTTTTTTTCTGGGTGTCAGGTTGCTGGGATTGGCCGGCGTGAGCGGGATGTGACGTCCCGCGCCGAACATGCCGGCGATGAAGAAGGCGAGGGCGGTAAAGCCGATGAAGAGTACGGAAAGGTAGGCCGCTATCAGGATTGCCGGGCGGCCCATGATGCCCCGCGAACGGGCGTGCAGCATCGCGAAGCCGGCCATCGTGAACCCGGCGGCGAGCGCCCCGGCGAAGCTTGCCGCCGCATGACCGATCGAACCGGGGACGAGGCTGGTGATCACGGCGGCGAGGAACGGGTAGATAGCCATGCGCGGCATCCGCAGCCCTTGCGTCCAGTCGTCCTTCGGCCGGCCGATCAGGCGCGCTCGCCGCGCGATCGCGAGGGCGATATAGATCGACAGTGTCAGCGTCAGCATCCAGAAGAAGGGCTGGACTACCGGAATGGCGATTTGCAGGAAATCGCGCAGGCTCGCTTCCCCGGCGGCGGTGAAAACGATCTGCGGGTTGCTCTCCTGGAACCGCGCGACCAGTTCGGCGGTCAGTTCCTGGGCGACCTCCGGCCCGAATCCGATCGCCGCGCCGAGCACGACATAGGCAAGGCCGGTCATCAGCGCGACCGCGAACAAGATGTCGGAGAGGGGATACCAGGCGAGCTTGCCGGCCGGGCCGCCGATTTCCTCCGCCGGCCGGGCGAGATTGAGCCAGAAGGCGGTCGCGCAGGCGGGCAGGGCGATCGCGAAGGCGACCAGCAGGCCGACAAGGCCGTTCGCGACGGCGAATGCGCTGCCGATAGCGATGAAGGCGCCCAACAGCGCCGATTTCAGCCCGAAGCCGAGACCGGCCACGATCAGCGGCACGGGCGAAATGAAGAAAAGGACGATTGCGAGGGCGGAGCCGGAGGCAAGCCCGAGGCACAGCAACGCCGTCGTCGCGCCTGCGAGCGCGCCGATTCCGATGGCCTGCGGTGTCAGTGG
>JBAQHA010000840.1:0-5005 GCA_049288075.1 Oricola sp. | reverse complement strand
CTCATGGCCTTAACGTCAGAGGCTTTCATAAGCTTTGCTCCTACTCGGCGATACGCTGGATAAACCGCGTCCGGACCGAGAGCTTCGCGGCGCCGAGGCGCAGGGCCTCGCGAGCGATTTCCTCGGCGACGCCGTCGATTTCGAACATCACGCGGCCCGGCTTGACCTTGGCCGCCCAGTAGTCGACCGAGCCCTTGCCCTTACCCATGCGCACTTCGGTCGGCTTCGAGGTGACCGGCACATCCGGGAAGACGCGGATCCACACACGGCCGGCGCGCTTCATGTGACGCGTGATCGCGCGGCGGGCCGCCTCGATCTCGCGCGCATTGACGCGGTTCGGTTCAAGTGCTTTCAGGCCATATTCACCGAAGTTCAGATCGGTTCCGCCCTTGGCTATGCCATGGATACGGCCCTTGAACTGCTTGCGGTACTTTGTCCGTTTGGGTTGCAACATTGGTTTCTACTCCAATCCGTCCGCTTACGCGTTCTCGCGGCGGCGGCCAGTGCCCTGGCTGTCGGTTTCAGTCGCGCGGCGTTCGGAAGCCATCGGATCGTGCTCAAGGATTTCGCCCTTGAATATCCAGACCTTGATCCCGCAGATGCCATAGGCCGTTTCGGCTTCGGCAGTGCCGTAGTCGACGTCGGCGCGCAGGGTGTGCAGCGGCACGCGGCCCTCGCGGTACCATTCGGTACGCGCGATTTCAGCCCCACCGAGACGGCCCGCGCAGTTGATGCGGATGCCCTCGGCGCCGAGACGCATCGCCGACTGGACGGCGCGTTTCATGGCGCGGCGGAAGGCCACGCGGCGCTCCAGCTGCTGGGCGATCGACTGGGCGACGAGCGTCGCGTCGATTTCCGGCTTGCGCACTTCAACGATATTGAGATGCGTTTCCGCCTTGGTGAATTCCGACAGCTTGCGGCGCAGCTTTTCGATGTCGGCGCCCTTCTTGCCGATGATGATGCCCGGACGCGCCGAGTGGATCGTCACGCGGCACTTCTTGTGCGGGCGCTCGATCACGATCTTCGAGACGGCGGCCTGCTTCAGCTCGTTCATCAGGTATTCGCGGATCTTCAGATCCTCGTGCAGCAACTGGCCGTATTCGCCGGTATTGGCGTACCAACGCGAGTCCCAGGTGCGGTTGATGCCGAGGCGAAGGCCGATCGGATTGATTTTCTGGCCCATTATGCGGCCTCCCCTGCTTCCTCTTTCTCACGCACGACGATGGTGAGATGAGAGAACGGTTTCTCGATGCGGCTTGCACGGCCACGGCCGCGAGCATGGAAACGCTTCATGACGATCGACTTGCCGACATAGGCCTCGGCGACGATCAGCGAGTCCACGTCGAGATCATGGTTGTTCTCGGCGTTGGCAATGGCCGATTCCAGCGTCTTCTTCACGGTCGACGCGATACGCTTGCGCGAGAACGTCAGGTCGGCGAGCGCCGAGTCGACCTTCTTGCCGCGGATCATGGCCGCAACCAGGTTGAGCTTCTGCGGGCTGACGCGGATCGTGCGCGTGACAGCACGCGCCTCGTTGTCCGCCAGCCGGCGTGGAGCCTTGGGCTTGCCCATGGTTACTTCCTCTTTGCCTTCTTGTCCGCGCCGTGGCCGTAATAGGTCCGGGTCGGAGCGAATTCACCGAATTTGTGGCCAACCATGTCCTCGTTGACAGCAACGGGGATGTGCTTGGTGCCGTTGTAGACGCCGAAGGTCAGTCCGACGAACTGCGGCATGATCGTGGAGCGACGGCTCCAGATCTTGATAACGTCATGACGACCGCTCTCACGGGCCTTGTCAGCCTTCTTGAGAAGATAGCCGTCGATGAACGGGCCTTTCCAAACTGAACGAGCCATTGGCTTTTCCTCTCTCGATTACTTCTTGCGCTGGTGGCGCGTGCGCATGATGAACTTGTCGGTCGACTTGTTCGAGCGCGTCTTCTTGCCCTTGGTCGGCTTGCCCCACGGGGTCACCGGATGGCGGCCGCCCGAGGTGCGGCCTTCACCACCGCCGTGCGGATGGTCGACCGGGTTCATGACGACGCCGCGCACATGCGGGCGACGGCCGAGCCAGCGCGAACGGCCGGCCTTGCCAAGGTTGATGTTGCCGTGGTCCGGGTTGGACACCGCGCCGACAGTGGCGAGGCACTTGCCGGAAACGAGGCGCTGTTCGCCCGAGTTCAGGCGAAGGATGGCCATGCCCTGGTCGCGGCCGACGAGCTGCGCGTAGGCGCCCGCCGAACGGGCGATCTGGCCGCCCTTGCCCGGCTTCATCTCGACATTGTGCACGATGGTGCCGACCGGCATGCGGCCGAGTTCCATGCAGTTGCCCGGTTTCACGTCCACATATTCGCCGGAAATGACACGGTCGCCGGCCTGCAGGCGCTGCGGCGCCAGGATATAGGACAGTTCGCCGTCGTCATATTTCAGCAGCGCGATGAAGGCGGTGCGGTTCGGATCGTATTCCAGACGCTCCACCGTCGCCTCAACGCCCATCTTGGTGCGCTTGAAGTCGATGATGCGGTAGGTCCGCTTGTGCCCGCCGCCCTTGTTGCGCGAGGTCATGCGGCCGTAGTTATTGCGGCCGCCCGACTTCGTCAGGCCTTCGGTCAGCGCCTTGACGGGACCGCCCTTGTGGAGACCGGAACGGTCGACCGTCACCAGCTGGCGCTGGCCGGGAGACGTCGGTTTGAAAGTTTTCAATGCCATAACAAATTACCTCTCGGCCGACCGGTTAAAGCCCGGTCGCGACGTCGATGGACTGACCATCGACGAGGGTCACGACCGCCTTTTTAACGTCGCTCTGCTTGCCCTTGATGCCGCGGAAACGCTTCACCTTGCCCTTGCGGAGCAGTGTGTTGACCGCCTTCACCTTGACGCCAAACAGCGCCTCGACAGCAGCCTTGATTTCGGGCTTCGTAGCGTCGCGAGCGACGTTGAAGATCACCTGGTTGTGTTCGGATACGAACGTCGATTTTTCAGTAATGACCGGCGAAACGATCACATCGTAGTGGCGAATATCCGTCATTTGAACCGCTCCTCGAGAGCTTCGACCGCAGCCTTGGACAGGACCAGCGTATTGCGGCGCAGGATGTCGTAGACGTTGATGCCCTGAACCGGAAGCACGTCGATCTGCGGGATGTTGGCGACGGCGTTCTTGAAATTGCCGTCGATTTCCGCACCGCCGATCACCAGCGCATTCTCCAGGCCGAGGCCCGAGAGCTGGCCGATCAAAGTCTTCGTCTTCGCGTCGACAGCCTTCAGGTCATCGACGATGATCAGGTTGGACGACTTCGCCTTGGCCGACAGCGCGTGGCGCAAGCCCAGCGCGCGGACCTTCTTGGGAAGATCGGTCTCGTGGCTGCGCGCGACGGGGCCATGTGCCTTGCCGCCGCCGCGGAACTGCGGAGCGCGCGCCGACGAATGGCGAGCACGGCCGGTGCCCTTCTGCTTGTACATCTTGGCGCCCGTGCGGGCGATGTCAGCGCGGCCCTTCGACTGATGCGTGCCCTGCTGCTTCTTGGCGAGCTGCCACAGCACGACGCGCTGGATCAGGTCGGCGCGAGGCTCCAGGCCGAAAACGGCGTCGGAGACCGAGACCGAACCTGCGGCCTTGCCGGCCAGAGTGGTCACTTTGAATTCCATCATTCTGCCCCTTCAGCGCTCGGTGCGGCTTCCGCCGACGCGCGAATTCCCGCCGGCTTCGGCGCATCCTTCGGCAGGCTGGACTTCACGGCGTCGCGCACGAGGATCCATGCGCCCTTCGAACCCGGAACGGCGCCCTTGATCAGGATCAGGCCGCGCTCTGCGTCGGTGGAGACCACTTCGAGGTTCTGCGTCGTGACTCGGGTCGCGCCCATGTGGCCGGCCATCTTCTTGCCCTTGAACACCTTGCCCGGGTCCTGGCACATGCCGGTCGAGCCATGCGCACGGTGCGAGACCGAGTTACCGTGGGATGCACGGCCGCCACCGAAGTTGTGGCGCTTCATGACACCCTGGAAGCCCTTGCCCTGCGTCGTGCCCGTGCAGTCGACCTTCTGGCCGGCAACGAAGTGCTCGGCGGTCAGCTCGGCGCCGACATCGATCATGTTGTCCGGCGAGACGCGGAACTCGGCGACCTTGCGCTTCGGTTCGACCGATGCCTTGGCAAAATGGCCACGCATCGCCTTGGAGGTGTTCTTCACCTTCGCAAAGCCCGAACCGAGCTGCACTGCCGTGTAGCCGTTCTTGTCTTCTGTGCGCTGGGCCACCACCTGGCAGTTCTCCATGCGAAGAACGGTCACCGGCAGCTGCTCACCCTCGTCGTTGTAGACGCGGGTCATGCCCAGCTTCTGTGCGATTACTCCTGAACGCATTGGTTCATCCTTCCCCAATCCGGTTCGCTCAGAGCTTGATTTCGACGTCAACGCCGGCCGCGAGGTCGAGCTTCATCAGCGCGTCCACGGTCTGCGGAGTCGGATCAACGATGTCGAGAAGGCGCTTGTGAGTGCGCATCTCGAACTGCTCGCGGCTTTTCTTGTCGATGTGCGGCGACCGGTTCACGGTGAATTTCTCGATCCGTGTCGGCAGCGGCACAGGCCCGCGCACGCTCGCGCCGGTCCGTTTTGCGGTCGACACGATTTCACGCGTCGATGCATCGAGAACCCGGTGGTCGAACGCCTTCAGGCGAATGCGGATGTTCTGGCCGTTCATTACGACTTTTCCTTATTCAAGAGGCAAAGCGCGGCAGCGAATGCCGCGCTCCCCCAATTCCTTGGTCTGGCCTACTCGATGATCTTCGCGACGATGCCGGCGCCGACGGTGCGGCCGCCTTCACGGATGGCGAAGCGCAGGCGCTCTTCCATCGCGATCGGCACGATCAGTTCGACATTCATCTCGGCGTTGTCGCCCGGCATCACCATCTCGGTGCCTTCCGGAAGGCTCACCTCGCCCGTCACGTCCGTCGTGCGGAAGTAGAACTGCGGACGGTACTTGTTGAAGAACGGCGTGTGACGGCCGCCCTCTTCCTT
>JBAQHA010000839.1:0-8085 GCA_049288075.1 Oricola sp. | reverse complement strand
CGATGAAGTCGCGCGCGCATCCTTGCCCGCGCCTTCGCCTGCGGGTTACCCTCGCCTCCACCCATTGAGCGAGCCGGACCCGCGATGAGCCACCAGTACGTCCATGTCATTGTCCCGAAGGACGCGGTCGGCAAGGTCGTCGACGTGGCTGACCGCGACGGCGTGACGCTCGCCGGCTTTTCCGCCGCCAAAGGGCAGGCGCGCACGGTCTCGCTGCTGACCACGCGCAAGGCCCAGCAGGGCCTCCTCGACGACCTGCAGAAATCGCTGCACGCCACGGCCGACTGGAAGATCGCCATCGCCCCGCTCGACGCCGTGGTCTCGAGGTCCCGCGATGAGGACAAGGAGGAGAACGAGGACGAGGTTTCCGAGACGCGCGAGGAGCTGCTGTCGCAGATCTCGCGCAATGCCGGCCTGACGCATACCTACCTGACGCTGGTCGCGATTTCCGCCGTCGTCGCCGCGTTCGGGATGATCGGCAACGATGTCGCCGCCATCATCGGCGCGATGGTGATCGCGCCGCTGCTCGGTCCGCTGCTCGGCTCCATTCTCGGCGTGTCGCTGGGCGAAAACGACCTGATCGTCACGGCCCTGAAGGCGAGCGCCGTCGGCATTCTGCTGGCGATTTCCGTCGGCGTGCTGCTCGGCGTCGCCCTGCCCTTCGACGTCGCGACCGGCGAACTCGCCGCGCGCGCGGCGGTCGGTTTCAACAACATCGCGCTGGCGCTGGCCGCGGGCGCCGCCGCCGCCCTGTCGCTGACGGCCGGCGCCGCTTCGATCCTCGTCGGCGTCATGGTCGCCGTCGCGTTGATGCCGCCCGCGACCGCCATCGGCCTGTTCCTCGGCAAGATGCAATGGCTCATGGCCGGTGACGCGCTCCTGCTGCTCGCGGTCAACCTCGCCGCGCTGCATCTCTCCGGCCAGGTGGTCTTCCTGGTGCGCGGCATCAGGCCCCGCACGCGCTACCGCCGGGCCAAGGTCCGCCAGGCGATCCGCTTTTCGCTCACCGTGTCCGGCGTGCTGCTCGTCGCCATGGCGCTGCTGATCGGCTTCAAGCTCCTGTCCGGCGCGTGACCGGGGCGAAGTGGCGAGGACGCGGAACCCGCCGGCCGCCCGCGCGTTGACCTCCCGGAAGGCGCGGCACTCTGCCCCGCCATCGACACGAGGACATCGCCATGCGCGCACTCGGACTTTGGCTTATCGGCGTTCCGCTCTGGCTCGTCATCATGCTGGCAATCTTCACCAACTGGATCTAGGGGCCCGACAGCGACGGGCGAAGCCCCGAGCTTAAGGTCGGGACAAGGACTCCCCGACAGCGACGGGCAGGGCCGGGACAGGCGTTCCGGCCTCCGACCCTTTCTTCCGCCCTCGCTTGAAATGCCGGCCGCCCGTCGCCGGGCGGCCCTGTTCAAACGATCACTTCTTCGGCTTCTTGGCGTCCGCCGCCTTGAACGGCGACGTGCCGGCCGGTTCGGCCGCCTTCACCGCCTTGTCCTTTTTCGGCTTGCGGATGTCCTTGTTGCTTTTCATCTGCCCCTTCGCCATGGCGAAATCTCCTCCGGGTATGCGGGAAAAACATCCCGCCTCGGGCCAACGACTCGTCGTTGCGCCCGAAACGGGCGTCCAGCGAGCGCCGCGATTGTGGTTTATTGGCGACAGCCAGCGGCCGCTTGCGCCGCGCTAGATCCGCGACGCCAAGGGCCGTATCACCATGTGCGGCTCGCCGTCGCCGGTGCGGTTCGGCGACACGCCGTCGGCGTCGATCGTCGCTGTGACACGCTGGCGAAACGCCGAGAAGCTGTCGAAGGCGACCACGTCCACCGGCTCGTCGAAATGCAGCGTCACCTTGAAATGACTCCCGCCGCCGATCTCATGCACCGCGAGCACGCGGCCGGTGAACGGCTGTTTCAGATAGGCGCCGCTGACCGTGTCGCCGACGGCGATGCTGAACGGCGGTTCGTTGGAAAGCCGCGCCACGGCGGTGTTCCAGTTGCGGTAGCCGAGTTCGGCCGCCACGCGCTCCAGCGCCTGGCCGTGGCTGATCGCGACGCCGCGTTCGCGCAACTCCACGCGCAGCTCGCGCGCCCGTAGCTTGGCCTGTTCCCGCGTTGCGGGCCTCGATGTGGAATGGGATGAGGGTGTCGGCATGATTGCAGCTCTTCCGTCAAATCATGCGGTCTTCGAAACGGCGCCCACATTGCCGCGCGACCGCGTTTGAACGGGTCTGCGAATGCCGGACTGTCGACCGGGAGGCTTCACCATCGGAAATCCGGTGAGCGGCAGGCGCCTCATGCCCGCGCGCTCCCTATACCAACGCCCGCCCCCGGTCAACGATTCCCCGGTTGCGGCCGCCTTTCGGCCCGTAATCGCGGTGTGCATTTGCGCACGGCGCAAGGGCGCGCTGCGTGCCAGGGAAATTTTCCGCTCCCAAATATTGCAAGAATTTGGTAGTTAGATTTCACGGTGGGCTGGTGAATGCGTTTGCGAGTGAGTACGCATGGGGGTTGAGGGTCATTTCAAGAGCGATCTCAAGGCGGGATATGTCTATGTCCTGTCGTGCCCGCATATGCCGGATACGATCCGCATCGGTTCGACATTGCGCGACGTCGGCAAGCTTCGCCACGAACCGTTCGGCACCATCGCGCCGACATCCTGCAAGGTCGAATTTTCCATCCACGTGCCCGACCGCCTGGAGCTGGAGCGGGTCCTGCAGCAGAAATTCGCCCACGCCTTGCGCCCGGGCGCGGAACAGCTTTACGCGGTTTGCCCGGACGAGGTGATCGCCGCGATCATCGAGCATACCGGCTTCGACTATACGAATGCCCAGGTCACCGGCGTCATCTTCAGGAAACAGGTTCAGGCGCTGCGCAAGTCGGAGGCCGATCTGCGCAACCGCCGCAAGAGCCTCTCCGTGATGACGAGCGAAGTCTCGGAGCTCCGGATGAAGCTGCGCGAGTGCCGGGGCGCAATCGAGGAAAAGGACCGGGAAATCGCACGGCTGACCAGCCGGATCGAGGAGACGACGCGTGCCCGCAAGGCAAAACTGCGCCTGTCCGTTCTGGTCGGATCGGCCGCCCTCGTCTTCGTGGCCGGCGCGCTGTCCTTCACGTCGCTGATCTGATCGCCCGGCGCCGCAAGGCAGCGCCGGGCTTTCGCTTCATTCAGTGGTCGAGGCTCTTCGCCAGCCCGACCAGGCGGACGAACTCGCTGCGATAGCCATAGGGATCGTCGCCGCGCGCGCCGGCCGCAAGGTCGCCGATATCCTTCCAGGAATAGTCCGCAACCGCATCCGTGCCGTGCAGCTTCTGGCCGAACGCCGCGACCGCCACCGAGAACCGCGTGTCGTTGCCGGCCGCATCGAGCGACGGCAGTTCCTGCGCGGCGCCGACCGGCGTCGTCACCAGCGTGCTCTTCGTGCCTTCGGGCAGCTTGTAGCGCAGCTTCAGGAAGGCGTACTCGCCGGAGCCTGCCGCATCCGTCGCGACGGGCTTCTCCGCCTCGCCATAGCGCAGCGGATCGGTGCTGACCGCCGGGCTTCCGACCGGCGTGATCACGTAAAGCGCCGTCACCGAATGGCCCGACCCGATGTCGCCGGCGTCGACCTTGTCATTGTTGAAGTCCTCGCGGTTCAGGGCCCGCGTCTCGTAGCCGATCAGCCGGTACTCGGCGACGGTCGCCGGGTTGAACTCGACCTGGATCTTCACGTCCTTGGCGATCGGGAACAGCGTCGACCCCGCCTCTTCCACCAGCGTCTTCTGCGCTTCCGCCAGCGTGTCGATATAGGCCGCCGTGCCGTTGCCGTTCTGGGCCAGCGTCTGCATCAGGGCGTCATTGTAGTTGCCCTCCCCGAACCCGAAAACGGAAAGGAAAATCCCGTCTTCGCGCCTTTGCTCGATAATCCGCTTCAACTCCTCGTCCGACGACGCCCCGACGTTGAAGTCCCCGTCGGTCGCCAGCATCACGCGGTTGACGCCGCCGTCGACCTTCGCCTTGCGGGCAAGCCGGTAGGCTTCCTCGATGCCCGCCGCGCCGGCCGTCGACCCGCCCGGCTGCAGATTGTCGATCGCCTCGAGGATCGTCTCGCGCTCCGACGCCCTGGTCGGCTCCAGCACCGTGCCCGCGTTGCCGGCATAGGTGACGATGGCGACGGTGTCGCGCTCGTCCAGCTTGTCCAGCAGCAGCCGGAACGCGCTCTTCAGAAGCGGCAGCTTGTCGGGCGCATCCATCGAGCCGGACACGTCGATCAGGAACACCAGGTTCGCCGCCGGCCGCGTTGCCGGAACGACGTCATGGCCCTGGATGCCGATATGCATCAGCTTGGTGTCCGCGTTCCACGGGGTCGGCATGACCGAGACATTGACGCCGAAAGGCGCGTCGCGGCTCTCGGGCAGCGGATAGGAATAGGGAAAATAGTTGATCAGTTCCTCGACGCGCACGCTGTCGGGGTCGGGTAGCCGACCTTCCATCAGCGAGCGCCGCACGAAGGCGTAGGACGCCGTGTCCACGTCGATGGAGAAGGTCGAGACCGGCTCCTCGGCGACGGTTTTCACGCCGTTGGTCTTGAAGCTCTCGAAGCGGTCGCGGTTCGGCGTTTCCGCGTCCTGCGGCATGCGTGCGATCTCGTTCATCAAGGGAGCCTGGTTGGCGAAGCCCTGCTGGCGAACGACGCCGAGCGGCGCCTGCGCCGGAGCGCTGGCTGGAGGTGCGGCTTCGCTCACCGCCACCGCCTCGTCATGCTCCTCCTGGCCGCCTGCCGCCTTGTCGGCGGGCGCGGCGACATTGCCGGCGAGTGTCGTCGCATCGCCGGCCCTTCTTTCCGGCGTCGGCGGCGCCAGGCCGTCGCGCACCTTCGGCTCCGGCGCCAGTTCCCTCGGAACGTTTTCGGTGAAGTCCCGCTGGTAACCGCCCTCCATCACCATGACGGCGATGAAACCGGCGATCGGCACGGCGAGGATGGTTGCGATTGCGGTGCCGGAGAGAAGCCGGCCCTTCGTCATTGCTGCCATTGTCGTACTCCATGACCTTTGCAGAATGGTCATGAGACGGCTTCCGCCGGCCGATCCTTGGGCGGCGTGCGAATTATTTTCGTCGAAGGCGGACAGCGCCGCGCGCATCGCGTTTTCGCGCGCGCCCTGCGACGGCTCCGGCGGCTTGACGGTCTTCAGTGCGTCGAGATCGAAATCCTGTGTCATGACAGTTCACCCTCGGGCGCCTGCATCATCGCCCTGAGCTTCTTCTTCGCTTCATGGATATGGAACGACACCGTGCCTTCCGACAGGCCCATGATGCCCGCCGCTTCGTCGTGACTGAGCCCCTCGCCATGCACCAGCAGCACCGCGTCGCGCTGCCGCTCGGGCAGCGTGCCGACGGCGTTCCACAGTTGCGTCGCCGGATCATTGTCGCCCGCCCCGTCTCCCTGCGCCTCGACCAAAGCCTGCACGGCATAGGCTTCGACGCGCCGGCGTTCGGATGCGTGCGCCCGCTGCCGGTCGCGCACGGCGTTCAGCACGATCCTGTAGAGCCAGGTCGAAAACGCGGCCTCGCCGCGCCAGCTCCCGATCGTGCGCGCCAGCTTCATGGCGACCTCCTGGGCAATGTCCTCGGCGTCGGACGCGTCGCCGCACCACCGCCAGGCAACGCGATGGATCGTGGCGTAATGCCGTTCGAGCAACCGTGCAAAAGCATCGCGATCGCCACGGCTCGCCTGCATGGCCAGCACATGGTCGGTCTCCTCTCGCACGGCGGCCGCAACCGGCCCGGACGCATTCCGATCCATCGTCATCATTGTCCCTTGGACGACGCTACCTTGTCATTCCTTGGGTTAGGCATGAAAAAATTTCAACGGCGTGTGACGCCGCGCACATGCGCCGCCATGTGGAAATCTAACTGCACTTCCGGGTAGCGGTATGTGGCTATCGGACAGGCATTGCGCGCGGCGCAGCCCGACGACCGGCAGCCGCCACCCGCGTCCGATGCAAGGAAGCCATGACAGCGCGCGATGTCCATTCCCGCCGCCGACACGGCACCGCCCGGACAGGAAATCAGGCAGGGTTTTCGGTCGCATAGGTCGCACAGGTGAATCGGATTGTCAGCCGCTTGAACCGGTTTCTCAACGTCGAACAGCAGCGCCCCGCGATACGCATGCCACAGGCCGAACTCCGGATGCATCAGGATGCCGAGCGGCGACGCGCGCAATCCTTCGGCGCGCATCGCCCATTGCTGGAACGGCAGCCACGGCTTCTCGAACGGAAAGACGGCGCGCGCGCCGAACCGGGGTGCGGTCTCTTCCAGCACCTCTCTCGACCAGGCGTCGAGCGGATTGGCCGGCCACTCCGGCTGACGATCGAGCCATGCGGTGAAATGCGGCCAGATCGTTCCGCCGCCATGGCCGACGAGGATGACGCTGCGCGCCGGCCGCCCGGACGGTCCGCGCGGCGCCTCCTCGCCTCCTTCGAACGCGAAACCGCCGCGCGCGATCAGACCGTGGGCGGCGAGCGCGTCGCCCAGGCCGGGAACAGGGACGGCTTCGATCATTCCGGCACGCGAATGGCGCTGCGCCAGACTTCCTCATGGATCAGGTTGGCCACTTTAGCCCGGCCGTCCTCGGGCTTCTTTCAAGTGAAGGCGTCGGGCATCGCGTCCTTGCGTTCGCGGATGAAGGCCAGCAACGCCTCGTCGATGGCCGGATCGAGCGCCGGCGCCTCGTAGGCGTCGAGCCATTGCCGCGCCAGCCCGTTGGCCCGCTGGTCGGCGGTCTTGCGGCCCTCGATGTCCCACTGCTCGAAGGAATTGTTGTCGGCGATTGCCGAGCGATAGAACGCGTTCTCGAAATTCGACCGCGTATGCGCGCAGCCGAGATAGTGGCTGCCCGGCCCGACTTCGGCGATCGCATCCATCGCCTGGCCGTTCTCGCTCATGTCGACGCCTTCGGCGAAGCGCTGCTGCATGCCGAGCTGGTCGACGTCGATCATGAATTTCTCGTAGGAAGACACCAGCCCGCCTTCCAGCCAGCCGGCCGAATGCAGCGCGAAATTCGTGCCCGCGAGCAGCGTCATGTTCAGCGTATTGGCGCTTTCGTGCGCCGCTTGCGCGTCGGGAAGCTTCGAGCCGCAGAGCGATCCGCCGGTGCGGAACGGCAGGCCGAGACGCCGCGCCAGTTGCGCCGCGCCATAGGAGACCAGCGACGGCTCCGGCGTACCGAAGGTGGGCGCGCCCGACTGCATCGAGATCGACGCGGCGAAAGTGCCGAACAGCACCGGCGCGCCGGCGCGCACCAGCTGCGTGAACGCCGCGCCTGCCAGCACTTCGGCGAGGATCTGCGTCAGCGTCCCGGCGACCGTCACCGGACTCATCGCGCCGGCGAGAATGAACGGCGAGATGACGCAGGCCTGGTTGTGGCGGGCATAGACCTTCGCCGCGCCCAGCATGGTGTCGTCGAAGACCATCGGCGAGTTGGCGTTGATCAGGTTGATCAGCACGGCGTTGTTCTCGACGAAATCGTCGCCGAACAGGATCTTGCACATCGCCACCGAGTCTTCGGCGCGCTCCGGCGCCGTGACCGAACCCATGAAGGGTTTGTCGGAATACTTGATATGGCTGTAGACCATGTCGAGGTGGCGCTTGTTGACCGGAATGTCGACCGGCTCGCACACGGTGCCGCCCGAATGGTGCATCGACGGCGCCATGTAGGCGAGTTTCACGAAATTGCGGAAATCCTCGATCGTCGCGTAGCGGCGCTCGCCGTCGAGATCGCGCACGAAGGGCGGCCCGTAGACCGGCGCGAACACGGTCGCCTTGCCGCCGATCTGGACGTTGCGCTCGGGATTGCGCGCGTGCTGCGTGAAGACTTGCGGCGCGGTCTTCAGCAACTCGCGGCAAAGCCCCTTCGGAAAATGCACGCGCTGGCCCTTGAGGTCCGCGCCGGCCTCCTTCCAGAGTTTCAACGCCTCCTCGTCGTCGCGGAACTCGATGCCGATTTCCTCCAGCACGCGATCGGCATTGTTCTCGATGATGACGAGCGCCTCTTCGTCGAGCACTTCGTAGACCGGGACGCGCCGCGTGATGTAGGGCATCGCCGGTGCGCGC
>JBAQHA010000838.1:0-1822 GCA_049288075.1 Oricola sp. | reverse complement strand
AACAAGGCCATTGTGGCCCAAATCAACCATCAGGGCGGCAAAGCGGTGGGCCTCTCCGGAAAGGACGGCGGGCTGATCCGGGCCAAGAAACTCCATATCGTCTTCCAGAACGGTGAAAACACGCCTCCGGAGATCATCGATCCGGGTCACGTGGGCGAGGTGACCCGGATCAATCCGGATTTGATCAACACCCTGACGCAGCACGGTTTCATTCCGATCATCGCGCCGGTCGGAGTCGGTGAGAGCGGCGAGACTTACAACATCAATGCCGACATGGTGGCCTGCCGGGTGGCGGTGGCCCTAACGGCCGGTCGCTTGATCTACCTTACCGACGTCGATGGTGTGCTCGATGCCGACGGAAAACTGATTTCTTCCATCGATGCGGTGACCATTCGCCAGTTGAGCGAGGCCGGGGTCATCACGGGTGGGATGATCCCCAAAATCAACTATGCGCTGGAGGCTCTGCAGCAGGGTGTCGAAAAAGTGCCGATCATCAACGGCAAAAAGCGCCATGCCCTACTCCTGGAACTCTTCACCGACCGGGGCATCGGCACGGAAGTGACGATGACATGATGAAAAGGTAAAAGGTAGGAGGTTAAAGGTGAAAGGTTAACTTACTTGGCAGACTCTATTGACACTAATGGTTTTCATGCACCGTCGCGGCCTGAAAGGCCTTGAGCATTTACAAAGACATAAACCGATAACCGGCTAACGGCCAACCTGCGAAACGGCCCAGGGGGCTAACAGATGCCCAGCGAAATCATCAAGAAAGCCGACGCTTTCATAGCCGCGACCTACAAAAGGTTGCCGGTCGTGTTGACCAGAGGTGAGGGCTGTACGCTCTGGGACGAATCCGGCAGGGCCTATCTCGACTTTGTGGCCGGCATTGCGGTCTGCAACCTGGGGCACGCCCACCCGGCCGTTACCAGTGCCGTGGCCGAACAGGCGGCTCGGTTGGTTCACGTTTCCAACCTTTTTTACACCGAACCCCAAGCCGAGGTGGCCGCCCTGCTGGTGGAAAACAGTTTCGCCGACCGGGTCTTTTTCTGTAACAGCGGGGCCGAAGCCAATGAAGCCGCCATTAAGCTGGCCCGCAAATACTTCAACGAAAAGGGCGATTCCGACCGCTTCCGGATCATTGCCATGGAGAAATCGTTTCACGGGCGCACCATGGCGACCCTTTCGGCGACCGGCCAGGAGAAGATCCGCAAGGGCTTCGCGCCGGTGCTCGGCGGCTTTGATTTCGTGCCTTTCAACGATATCACGGGTCTTAGGGCCAAACTCGACCACAGAACTGCCGCCGTGCTGGTAGAGCCGATCCAGGGAGAGGGCGGCGTGCGCTGCCCAAGCCCAGGCTATCTCGAGGCCGTACGGGCGCTGTGCGACGAAACCGGCGCGCTGTTGATCTTCGATGAAATCCAGACCGGGATCGGCCGGACCGGCAGACTGTTTGCCTACCAACACTTCGGTATCGAGCCGGACATCATGACCCTGGCCAAAGCTCTGGCCAACGGACTGCCCATGGGCGCGATGCTGGCCCGTGAAGAGATCGCCGAGGCCTTTGGGCCGGGCTCCCACGCCACGACCTTCGGCGGGACGCCCCTTGTGGCGGCGGCATCGCGCGCAGTCCTGCGCCTGATGCTGGAAAACGACATTCCGCAGGCCTGCCGCAAAACCGGCGCTTATTTTTTCGATGCGCTGCTGCGGCTCAAGGAGCGGCACCCTATTATCGTAGAGGTCCGCGGAATGGGCCTGCTGCTGGGGTTGAAGCTTGCCGTCGACGCCGAACCGGTCGTTCTGGCATGCCTGGAAAAAGGTTTTC
>JBAQHA010000837.1:0-4757 GCA_049288075.1 Oricola sp. | reverse complement strand
ACCGTGCTCGACCCGGTGCTGGCGCAACGCGCCGGCATGACCAGCGCCCTGCTATCCGCCTGGCCGCAGATCGTGCCGGCGATGCTGTCGGAGACCACCCGTCCGCACAAGATCAACTGGCCGCGCCGGGCGTCCGAGGACGATCCGTTCAAGCCGGCGGTGCTGATCGTCGCAGCCGAAGGCATGGCGGCGCTGCACCTGCAGCACCAGACGGGCGAGATCATCCAGCGGGTGAACGCCTTCTTCGGCTTCCAGGCGGTGGAGCGGCTGCAGATCGTCCAGAAGGCCGTGGCGCCGGATCGCCCGACGCCGCGCAGGAAGGCGCCGGTGTCGAAGGAGGACGAGGCGCGGATCGCGAGACTCGCCGAAGGCATCGAGGACGAGGGGCTGCGCGAGGCGCTGATCCGGCTGGGGAAGAGCGTCAGGCAGGAGAAGCGCTAGGCGCGCTTATGCCCGCCCGGTCACCGGCACCAGCGCGCCGTGGATATCGTCGGCGTCCGCCGAGGCGAGGAAGGCGAAGACGCCCGCGAGGCTCTCCGGCGACACCCATTTCGCGGGATCGGCCTTCGGCATCGCCGCGCGGTTTTCCGGCGTGTCGATGATCGAGGGCAGCACGCAGTTGACGTTGATGCCGTGCGCCTTCAGTTCCGCCGACGCGGCTTCGGTGACGCGCATCACCGCGGATTTCGCGGCGACATAGGGGCCCATCTTCGCCGAACCCGTCCGTGCGCCGTTGGCGCCGACGGTGATGATCTTGCCGTGCCCGCGCTCGATCATGCCTGGCGTTACCGCATTCATCGAAGACAGCAGCGTCCCGAGATTGAGGTCCATCATCTTCTGCCAGTCCGTTTCGTCGGTCTCGTGCACCGCCTTGCCCATGTCGAAGCCGCCCGCGATGGCGCACAGGATGGACGGCGGCCCGAGTTTCTCGGCCGCTTCCGCGACGGCCTTCGTTGTCGCCTCGCGGTCGGTCAGGTCGACGGCGAATGCCGCATGGTTTCCGCCCAGTTCCGCGGCGATTGTTTCGACTTTTTCCAGCCGGTGGCCGAATAGCGCGACGGACGCGCCTTCTTCGGCGAAGCGTTTCGCCACCGCCCGGCCAAGATTACCGGCCGCACCGGTCACGATCACGGTATGTCCTTCAAAACGCATGCGACTTCTCCTCTGTAGTTCGACATAGGGCTTAGGATGAAAAGAATCGAGAGCGCCATGCGCGCCGCGCGCCTTGCCAGCGCTGGTGCGATGTGATTGTTCCGGACCATGACCGCAGGAAAGACCGACATGCGCGACCGCTTCTGGGAGACGGTGCCGCTAGACGAGATGAGCGCCGCCGAATGGGAAGCGCTGTGCGACGGCTGCGGCAAGTGCTGCATGTCGAAGTTGATCGACGACGACACCGACGAACTCTACTACACCACCGTCGCCTGCCAGTTGTTCGACGCCGACACCTGCCGCTGTGTCGACTATGCAAACAGGCAGGCGAAAGTGCCCGACTGCGTGCAGCTGACGCCGGAAAACGTCCGCACGATCGCCTGGCTGCCGAAGACTTGCGCCTACCGCCTGCTGGCCGAGAAACGCCCGCTGCACAACTGGCATCCGCTGATCACCGGCGATCCGGATTCGGTGCACCGGGCGCATATGTCGATGCGCCACCGCGTCACCGCCTTCGAGCAGGACATGGAGCACGAGGGCGAATATCTCGACCACCTGGTCGAGGACGGAATGTAGGCGGAACCGGCGCGGCCCCCGGCCGTTTCCGCGATAGAAGGAGAAGAGGGATGTCCATGGTCGAAGCCGAAACGCGCGCGCTGATCGAGCGCTATCTCGCCGCCTTCAATGCTGGCGATTCCGACGCCATGCTCGCCTGCCTTTCCGACGATGTCGCCCACGACATCAACCAGGGCGGCCGCGAGATCGGCAAGGAAAAGTTCCGCTGGTTCAACGCCGGCATGACCCGCCATTACCAGGAGCGGCTGGCCGACATCGTGGTGATGGTGGCGGAAGGCGGCGTTCGCGCCGCCGCCGAGTTTACCGTGCACGGCAAATACATCGCCACCGCCGAGGGCTTGCCGCCCGCGAACGGCCAGAGCTACACGCTGCCCGCCGGCATTTTCTTCGACGTCGACGACGGGCTGATCAGCCGCGTGACGACCTGTTACAACCTGAACGACTGGATCGCGCAGGTCTCGAAGGCGGACTGATGGCCGTTGCGGTCCGTCGGCTGGCGCGCGGCGAGGTAGCCGCGCTTTTCGACGATCTGGCGCGGCTGCGCATCGCCGTCTTCCGCGACTGGCCCTATCTCTATGACGGCGACATGGAATACGAGCGCCGCTATCTCGAGACCTATCTTCAGGCTCCGGGCGCTTTCGTCTGCGGCGCCTTCGATGGCGAGAGGCTGGTCGGCGCGGCGACGGCCTCGCCGCTCGCCCAGCACAAGGCGGAATTCGCCGAGCCATTTTCAGGGCTGGGCCTGGATGTCGACGACTTTTTCTATTTCGGCGAATCCGTCCTGCTGCCCGGATATCGCGGGCAGGGCGTCGGCGTACGCTTCTTCGATGAGCGCGAGGCGGAGGCCCGCAACCAGGGCTTTTCGCGGTGCATTTTCTCCGCCGTCATCCGCCCGTCCGATCACCCGATGCGGCAACAGGATTATGTGCTGCTCGACGCCTTCTGGCGCAACCGCGGCTACGAACGTATCGAAGGACTGACGACCGCCTATTCATGGAAAGATCTCGGAGACGACAAGGAAACGGACAAGCCGATGCAGTACTGGATGCGTGTTCTCCACCGATGATCACCTGATCACGAACATGTGTGTTGATTTGGCACGGATCCTCTTGCGGAAGGTGCGCCCCGCGCGTTAGCAGCCCGCCGCAGGGGGGAGTTCATGTCACTTACACGCCGTGCGTCGTTTCGCCTGGGGCTTGCCGGAATTACGATCCTTGCGAGCGGACGCTTCGCGCTTGCGGGCAAGATCAACACCGGTCATGACGGCCTCGCGATAGAAGGCTACGATCCTGTCGCCTATTTCCTGCAGGGCAAGGCGATGAGGGGCTCGCACGAATTCACCGCCCGGCACGACGGCGCGACCTACCGCTTTGCCAGCGCGGAAAACCGCGACGCCTTTGTCGCCAATCCCGAGAGATACGCGCCGCAGTACGGCGGCTTCTGCGCCTTCGCGGTTTCGAGGGGCGCAACCGCGCCCGTCGACCCGCAAGCCTTCACGGTCTTCGCCGGCAAGCTCTACCTGAACTATTCGAAAAGCGTCCGCGCCGACTGGCAGACCGACATCCCCGGCAACATCGCCAAGGGGGACGCCAACTGGCCGGAACTCACCGTGGAATGAGGGGCGTTACGCCCCTCGTCCCTACTGGTCCAGCGCGAAGGTGACGTTGACCGTCACCGAATAGGCGTTCTCGCCGGCGGCGACCGGAACGGGCCCCGCATCGGAGGCTTCCATCATAGCCGTCTTGGCGCGCGCGATCGGCATCGGCGCCGGCTGATAGGTGTTTTCCGAAATTTCCAGCACCTTGCCGAGACCGATGCCGGCGGCCTCGGTCAGCGTCTTCGCCTTTGCCATCGCGTTCTGCATCGCCTTGACGCGCGCGCGCTCCAGCGCCTCCGAGGGATCGTCATTGGTGAAGGTGACGTTCCCGCCCTGGTTGACGCCGAGCGTCACCGACTTGTCGAGGGTCTCGCCGACCTTTTCGAGATCGCGGATGCGCACCGTCAGGCTGTTGCGCACGATGTAGCCGACGATGCGCGGCGGCTGGCGTTCGCCATCGGCATAATCCTTCGGATAGACGTATTTCGGCTCGATGCCGAAACCGGAGGTCTGCAAATCGCGACCCTCGATCCCTCCGGCCATCAACTCGTCGAGCACCTTGGCCATCGCCTCGGTATTGGCGCTCAGCGCCTCGCGCGCCGTCTCCGCCTCGCGCGTCACGGTCAGCTCCAGGATCGCCATGTCGGGGGCGACGGTCGCCATGCCTTCGCCATTGACCATGATGCGCGGCGTCGGCTCGCTGTCCTGGGCGGCCGCGACGGCCGGAGCGCCGGCGACGCCGGCGAGAAGAAGAGTGGAAAAAATGGCGCTTCGTGTGAAATTCATCGATATGTTCCCGTCAATATGCCCTTCGCCTTGCGGCGGTGCCATGCCATTGCGCCTCAATCATGGCGCGTCTGTGCAATCATGCACAGCGTCTTGTGAAGCGCCGGCGATTGGGTTACGCAATCGGCGGGTGGGGCCTGTAGCTCAATGGTTAGAGCCGGCGGCTCATAACCGCTTGGTTGGGGGTTCGAGTCCCTCCGGGCCCACCATCAAACTAAGTTATTGATCTTCAATAGATATTTCTTGGGCCCGTCCGGATTGTGCGCCGTATTGTACACCGGAGAACGGAATGTATCTTTCGCGCAAGAACTCGGGCTTCATCTTTCAGATGAGGATTCCGTCCGCCTACCTCGTAAACCAGAGCGAAACTCATATCCGCGTAAGCCTTGGTGCGCTCCCCAAGTTGGAAGCGCGTAGGCGATCCGTGTCGAACAGGGCATCAGGCCGGCCGCCCGGTTGTTGGAGTTGATCAACACGAGGTCGAAGGGACGCAAGGCACCGGTGACCAGTGCCATCGCCTCCGTGGATCGGTTCGGCTGGCCGGGCCGAAACCGAAGCAGCGCGAAATGCCGGACGATGCCGGCATTGGCCTCCAACACCTCGATGGCCCAGTCTGGAAGCGGCCCCCCCCTTCGCAGCAGCCTGC
>JBAQHA010000836.1:0-1658 GCA_049288075.1 Oricola sp. | reverse complement strand
CGCGATGGTCCTGCGCAAGGTCGGGCTCGGCGCGGGCCTCGGCCCGTTCGGCACCGTATCGGCCATGGTCGCCGTGGGCCTCGTCTCGGGCATGGTCTTCCACTTCCTGGTCGAGCGGCCCATGCTGCGCGTCCTGTCGAAAAACCTGGTCGGCCGGCGGCGCGAAGCCGTCGCGGCCGCGAACAGCACAGCCAAGGAGATCGTTGGATGAGCACAATCATCAAGAACGGAACCGTCGTCACCGCCGACCTGACCTACAAGGCCGACGTGAAGATCGAGGACGGCGTCATCACCGAGATCGGGCCGAACCTTTCCGGCGGCGACGAGCTGGACGCGACGGGCTGCTACGTCATGCCGGGCGGCATCGACCCGCACGTGCATCTCGAAATGCCGTTCATGGGCACGTATTCGGCCGACGATTTCGAGAGCGGCACCCGCGCCGGGCTCGCCGGCGGCACGACGATGGTCGTCGATTTCTGCCTGCCCAATCCGGGCCAGTCGCTGATGGACGCGCTGAAAATGTGGGACAACAAGTCCCAGCGCGCCAATTGCGACTACTCGTTCCACATGTCGGTCACCTGGTGGGGCGAGCAGGTGTTCAACGAGATGGAGACGGTCGTCCGCGAGAAGGGCATCAACACCTTCAAGCACTTCATGGCCTACAAGGGCGCGCTGATGGTCAATGACGACGAGATGTTCGCGTCGTTCCAGCGCTGTGCCGAGCTCGGCGCGCTGCCGCTCGTCCACGCCGAGAATGGCGATGTCGTCGCCTCGATGCAGGCGAAACTGCTCGCCGAGGGCAACAACGGGCCGGAGGGCCACGCCTATTCGCGGCCGCCGGAAGTGGAGGGCGAGGCGACCAACCGCGCCATCATGATCGCCGACATGGCCGGCGTGCCGGTCTATATCGTGCACACGTCGTCGGAACAGGCGCACGAGGCGATCCGCCGCGCGCGCCAGAACGGCATCCGCGCCTATGGCGAGCCGCTGATCCAGCACCTGACGCTCGACGACAGCGAGTATTCCCATCCCGACTGGGATCATTCGGCGCGTCGCGTGATGAGCCCGCCCTTCCGCAACAAGAAGCACCAGGATTCGCTCTGGGCGGGTCTCCAGTCCGGCTCGCTGCAGGTCGTGGCGACCGACCACTGCGCGTTCACCACAGAGCAGAAACGCTATGGCGTCGGCGATTTCACCAAGATCCCGAACGGCACCGGCGGCCTCGAAGATCGCCTGCCGATGCTGTGGACCTATGGCGTCGGCACCGGCCGGCTGACCATGAACGAGTTCGTTGCCGTTACTTCAACGAACATCGCCAAGATATTGAACATGTACCCGAAAAAGGGTGCCATCCTCGTCGGCTCCGATGCCGATATCGTCGTACTCGACCCGAACAAGGAGAAGACCATCTCGGCGAAGTCGCAGCAATCCGCGATCGACTACAATGTCTTCGAGGGCAAGCATGTGAAGGGCCTGCCGCGTTTCACGCTCTCCCGCGGCAAGGTCGTCATCCATGACGGCGAGGTGCGCACCGAGGAAGGCCATGGCAAGTTCGTCGCCCGCGAGCCGTTCCAGGCCGTCAACAAGGCGCTGTCGACATGGAAGGAACTGGTCGCGCCGCGCCCGGTCAGCCGTTCCGGCATTCCGGCGAGCGGGGT
>JBAQHA010000835.1:0-4787 GCA_049288075.1 Oricola sp. | reverse complement strand
CCCGGCGGCTTGTCCCCAGCCGACAAGGAGAATGATCATGTTCAAGGCAAGAAAATCAGGTTCCGTATCTGCCGCCATCCTGCTGATGGGTCTCGCCGCCGCCGGATGTTCGGCGGGCGCCAGCGAAACCGTGGCGGCCGGCGATGCCGTTTCCTGCGCAATCGACGTCACCGCCAGGAGCGGGGCGATCGGCCTCGGCGCGATCGTCCAGGCGTCCCGGCCTGTCACAGGTTCCTACCGCTTCAATGTGACGGGTTCGGGCGGCGGCGGGTCGACCAACATCTCGCAGGGCGGCGGTTTCAGCGCCGGTCCGGGCGACGACGCCCGCCTCGGCACCCTGATGCTGGGCAATCATGGCGCGTCGTACGACGTCCGGCTCGACGTCAATGTCGGCGGCCATGACTACCACTGCGTTGAGACCGTCGGCGGCATCTGACCCCGCTTTACAGCTTTGCCGCACGGGCCCCGGTTGATCCGGGGCCCGTTCGTTTTGCGGGTTCTGCGGCGATGAATGTTTCATGAACGGGCGATTCCGGATCGGTTCAGGTCGGCTGCGCGATAGTCGGATCACCACGGGCCGAAAGGCCGAAACCGAACCAAAGGGAGAATGCAAATGCCCCGCATGAAACTGATTTCAAGCCTCGTCGCCGCCGCCATCGCGGCCGGTTCCTTCACCGCACCGGCATCCGCCGGCGGTTCCATCGCCATCGACATCCAGCCGGGTACGGCGCAGGGCGAGCAGGCGTTGCGCACCGGCCTCGGCGTCTACTCGATCGTCAAGGGCATCCAGAGCGGCGCTTCCATCGAGCAGATCGGCGTCAACAACATCGCCGGCCTTGCCCAGAACGGCCACGGCAATCAGGGCGTCGTTTACCAGGAAGGCTACGGCCATTCCGGCACCTTGCAGCAGAACGGCAATGACAACGCTTACGGCCTTTTCCAGTTCGGCAAGAACACCGACGCCGACATCGTCCAGAACGGCAACGGCGAAACCGGCGCGACCATCGTCTACGGCTGGTGACACGGAAACGGGCAGGGCGGCGCAAGGACGGTTCAGGGGCATGACCGTCCGGGCGTCGCCCGCCTCTCGCGCCAACGGGCGGCCCGATGCGGCCGCCCGTTGGCGTTTTCTTCCGTCACGCGCGTCGGCTTGCCGGACCGGGCGAAATGCCCGGCTTAATCGTCGCTGCCGGGCGCCAGCGACAGCTGGAACGGAACGCCCTCGAAAGCGTCCTCGCCGCGCCCGATCGACCGGATCGCATCGACCATCCGTCCCTGGCGGCCGAGCACCGCGTCGGCGATCTCGACAAGCTTCGGATTGGGCGTCGCCGACGGCGCGCGCCAGCGCAGGTCATGCGCCAGTTCGTGTTCGTCGAGCTCCGGATTGAGCGCCAGCGCGATCATGTAGGCCGAGGCCGTCGAGCGCGAGATGCCGGCGAAGCAGTGGACGATCATCGGGTCCTTGCGGTCCCAGTTCCGGCCGAAATCGAGGATCGCGCGCACATGTTCCTCGCCCGGCAGCGTCATGCCCTCCATTGGCATCGCGATGTCGTTGAAGCCGAGGAAGAGATGATGCTCCTCGGCGATTTCCTGCGGCCGCTCCACCGGCGTGCCGGCATTGATGACTGTCAGCATCCGCTTCGCGCCGGTGGACGCGGCGGTGTGGTGGATCTTCGACAGCGGACAGACGACGATATAGGGCATGTCAGGCATTCCTTTTGCGCGGCGCGCATTCGGCCTGGAACATCGCTTCCACCTTGGCGAAGCGTGCGAGATAGAGGTGCTGTATCTCGGCGGCCGGCAGCGGCGTCAGGTCGAGGCCGTCGGGCGCGAAACCGCGCGGCCTGCCGAAATAGGTGATCGCTTCCTTTTCCGAGAAGCCCGCGAGATGTGTTGCTTCGTAGAAGGCTGAAATCTGGTCGGCGCGCTTGATCTGGGCGTGCATCGCCCTGGTGCATTGCGGCGGCAGGCCGAAACGGATGTGGATCGCTGTTTCCAGGCGCGCCTCCACCGCCTTGTAGTTGCCGCCGAGCACCTTCTTGAACGGCGAGATCATGTCGCCGATCACGTATTCCGGTGCGTCGTGCAGCAGCGTGGCGAGCCGCAGTTCGGCCGTGCAGGCCGGTACGATGCGCGCCACGATCTCCTCGACCAGCAGTGAATGCTGAGCGACCGAGAAGGCGTGGTTTCCGGAGGTTTGGCCATTCCAGCGCGCAACGCGCGCCAGCCCGTGCGCGATGTCGGAGATCTCGATGTCGAGCGGCGACGGATCGAGCAGGTCGAGCCTGCGGCCCGACAACATGCGCTGCCATGCGCGCGGCGGCGCGCCAACGCGGTCGGGCATCGTCAGTCTCCCTGGTCGGCCGTCACTTCCGGCCAGCGATAGCCGACATCCGGGGGAAGCGTCAGCGTGACCGATTGCCCCGCCGCGGTGATCGCAAGGCCCGCGTCCATCGCGTCCTTGGCGCGGTCGAGCCGTACAAGCGCGAGCGCCGTCTTGCCGGCGACCGATCCGAGCGTGCCCACCGTCTTGCCGCCGGCTTCCAGCGCCGTGCCTGACGCGGGCAGGGGCGTATCGCCATTCGCGATTGTCAGGCGGCGGCGCGCCGTGCCGCGATGCTGCATCCGCGAGACGACTTCCTGGCCGACATAACAGCCTTTCCTGAAATCGACGCCGCCGTTCTGATCGAAGGAGATGTCATGCGGAAAGGCGTCGCTGAGCGCGAAATCCGCGCCGCTTTCGGCGATGCCGTGCTCGATGCGCAACGCCGTCCAGCCCTCCGCGTCGTCTTCGCCCGCGGGAGCCGCGCCGTAATGGCGCATGACGCGGAGGTCGTCCGGAAAACGGCTGTCGGCGACCGCGCGCCCGCCATCCGCCGTTGAATCGCTTTGCCAGGAAATCGCCGCAAGGGACTCATCCGACTCGGCAATCTCGACCTTGGCGCGCAGCTTGTACATCGTCAGGCGGCGCAGGAAGTCCTCTACCGCGCCCGCGCCGATATCGATGCGGTATCCGCCGGAACCGTCGCGGAAGATCAGGAAATCGAACATCACCTTGCCTTGCGGAGTCAGCAGCGCCCCGGCGCGCGCAACGCCGTCGGGGAGTGTCTCGACATTGCAGGTCAGCAGGTTCTGCAGGAAATGCTCGGAGTCTTCGCCCGTGACGGCGACAACGCTTCTGCCGGTTGGAAAATGGAAAGCCATGACACCAGATTCGCTTCGCGCGCTTGCATTCGGGATATCTGCTACGTAAGGCCCGCAGTACCGCGCGACAAGGGACGGATGGACATGAGCGAGACTTTCGATCTGATCTTGAAAAACGGCGCCGTGGTCAATCACGACGGCCAGGGCGTTCGCGACATCGGCGTGCGCGATGGACGGATCGAAGCGATCGGATCGCTCGGCACGGCCGGCGCTGGCGAAATCGTCGACTGTACCGGCCTGCATGTCCTGCCGGGCGTGGTCGACAGCCAGGTGCATTTCCGCGAGCCCGGCCTGGAACACAAGGAAGATCTCGAAACCGGATCGCGCGCCGCGGTCCTCGGCGGCGTGACCGCCGTCTTCGAGATGCCGAACACCAGTCCGCTGACCACCGGCGAGGAGGCGCTCGCCGACAAGGTGAGGCGCGCCACCCGCCGCATGCACTGCGATTTCGCCTTCTGGGTCGGCGGCACGCGCGAGAACGCCGATATCGTCGGCGAACTCGAGCGTCTTCCCGGCGCCGCGGGCATCAAGGTGTTCATGGGGTCGTCCACCGGCAGCCTGCTGGTCGAGGACGATGAGGGCGTCGCCGCCGTGCTGCGCAACACGCGCCGCCGCGCCGCCTTCCACTCAGAGGACGAATACCGCCTGCGCGAGCGGGCGCATTTGCGGGTCGAGGACGATCCGTCGTCCCATCCGGTCTGGCGCGACGAGCTCGCGGCAATGATGTGCACCGAGCGTCTGGTCCGCATCGCTCGCGAGACGCGCGCCCGCATCCACGTGCTGCACATTTCGACTGCCGAGGAGATCGCTTTCCTGCAGAAGCACAAGGATGTCGCGACCGCCGAGGCGACGCCGCACCACCTGACGCTGACTGCCGACGATTACGCGAAGCTCGGCACGCTGATCCAGATGAATCCGCCGGTGCGCGCCGCACGCCACCGCGATGGCATCTGGCACGGACTGTCGCAAGGCGTCATCGACGTGCTCGGCTCCGACCACGCCCCTCACACGCTCGAGGAAAAGGCGAAATCCTATCCGGCCTCGCCGTCCGGCATGACCGGCGTGCAGACGCTGGTGCCGATCATGCTGGACCACGTCAACGCGGGCAAGCTGACGCTGGAGCGTTTCGTCGACCTTTCCTCGCACGGCCCGAACCGCATTTTCGGCATGGCGCGCAAGGGCCGCATCGCCGCCGGCTATGACGCCGATTTTACGGTCGTCGACATGAAACGGCGCGAGACCATCCGCCACGGACAGGCAGGATCGCGGGCCGGCTGGACGCCCTATGACGGGAAGGAAGTCACCGGCTGGCCGGTCGGCACGGTCGTGCGTGGCAGGCGGGTGATGTGGGAGGCGGAGATCGTCACGCCTTCAACCGGCGAACCGGTGCTATTCTGCGAAGCCCTGCCGGGATGAGGCGCGCCGTCGCAATTCCTCGGCGAGCGTCCGGAAGCGCTTTTCCGCTTCCGCTGTGACGCCGCCACGCGCGTGATCGGCGCGCAGCGCCCTCTCGACCTCGTCGATCATCCGTTCGAGGCTCGGCCGGTCGCCGTCTCGGGCGTGTTGGCCGAACAGGTCGATCC
>JBAQHA010000834.1:0-3149 GCA_049288075.1 Oricola sp. | reverse complement strand
CTCATGGCGGTGCTCGAGAAGATGGGTATGGGAGCCCGGACGATCGGCATCCTGTTCCTGTGCTTCACCATTGCGATCTACGCCGTCATCGGATGGCTGTCGCGCACCATGGACGTCAGCGCCTACTACGTTGCCGGCCGTGAAGTTCCTGCACTCTACAACGGCATGGCCACGGCGGCGGACTGGATGTCCGGCGCGTCCTTCGTGGCGCTTGCCGGCGGCGTCTACTTCGGCGGCTATCCCTATCTCGGCTTCATCGTCGGGTGGACGGGCGGCTACGTCCTCGTCAACTCGCTGATGGCGCCTTACCTGCGCAAATTCGGTTGCTACACGGTGCCGGATTTCGTCGGAACGCGTTACGGCGGCAATCTCGCCCGCCTCTGCGCGGTGATCATTCTCGTGGTCGCGTCCTTCACCTATGTGACGGCGCAAATCGACGCCACGGGCACGATCGCGGCGCGCGCGCTCGGCATCCCATACACGATCGGCGTCTGGCTCGGCGTGGCATCGATCCTGTTGTGCTCGATGCTCGGCGGCATGCGCGCGGTGACCTGGACCCAGGTGGCCCAGTACATCGTGCTCATCATCGCCTATCTCGTGCCGGTGATCTGGATGTCCAACAAGCAGGGCTTCGGGATCATCCCGCACTTCACCTATGGCGAAGCCGTGCAGAAGATCGCGGAGTTTGAAGCCACCTACGGCCTCAACAAGGCTGCGGAGCCGATCAAGGGCCTTTCGGTCCTGACGACGCCGCAGAACGATCCGCAATCGGGCATGCAGGCCTGGCAGATGGTGACGCTGTCGATCGCCATGATGACCGGCACCGCATCGCTTCCGCATATCCTGATGCGCTACTTCACCACGCCGTCCGTGCGCTCCGCGCGCAAGTCGGTCGGCTGGTCGCTGCTGTTCATCTTCTTCCTGTACTTCACGGCGCCGGCTCTCGCCACGCTGTCGAAGCTGCAGCTCCTCGATCCGGCGCTGGCGACTTCGGTCATCGGCAAGGGCATCGAAGACGTTCTTGCCCTCGACTGGGTCAAGAACTGGAGCGCGGTGGGCATGCTCGCCGTGGTGGACCAGAACGCGGACGGCATCGTTCAGCTGAACGAGTTCTTCATGCGACCCGACATCGTCGTGCTCGCCACCCCGGAAATCGCAGGGCTTCCCTACGTGATCTCCGGTCTCGTGGCCGCAGGCGGTCTCGCAGCCGCCATGTCGACGGCCGACGGCCTGCTGCTGGCCATCGCCAACGCGCTTTCGCACGATCTCTACTACAAGATGATCGATCCGAAGGCCGATACCCGCCGGCGCCTGATCGTCGCGCGCGTGTTGCTGTTGCTCATAGCGGCGCTCGCGGCCTTCATTGCGTCTCTCCACCTGACGGGGATTCTCGGTGCCGTGGCGTGGGCGTTCTGCTTCGCCAACTCCGGCCTGTTCTTCCCGCTCACGCTGGGGATCTGGTGGAAACGGGCCAACGCTCCCGGCGCGATCGCCGGCATGGTCGTCGGCTTCGGCGTCGGGTCCTGGTACCTCTACATGGTCTATGCCGGCGGCATGACCCCGTGGCTGGGCCTCGACAACATCCGCTTCGGCATCGTCGGCATGGCGGCCAGCCTTGTCGCGCAGGTCATCGTCACGCTGCTGACACCGGCTCCCAGCAAGGAGATCCAGGACATGGTGGACGAGGTCCGCGTTCCGTCGGGCCGCACCATCCTGACGGCCGACCACTGACAGGACCATGCTCTGAAAAAAAGCGGGGGCGGGCTTTTCCGCCCCCGTTTTCTTTGTCATCACTGTCGCGTCAATCGGAACCACGACATGCCGGACACAATTGCTCCGTTTCCACTTTGGGTGATCGCCCTCGACTACACGCTCGGCGTCGTCATGTGGACGCTGATCGGGCGCGCCGCGCTCAACATCTTCCTACCGGAGGATTCCGACTGGTTCTTCATGCGCTTTTTCGTCAGGGTGACGAACCCGGTCCTGAAACTCTTCTCGATTCTGACGCCCGGCTTCCTGATCGAACCGCTGGTGCCGCTCTACGTCGCCTGGTTCATCTTCATGTTCCGCTTCTATGTGATGCCGTGGCTGCTCGGCTATTCGGTCATGGGGATGCTGTCCTTCCCGCTCGAAAGCGACGTTACCCAGTTCCTCTACAACATGTTCTACTGAACCGGAGATGACCCGGATCGTATCCATTGGCGAATGCATGATCGAACTGTCGGGCCGCGATGGCGCGACCTGGCGGCAGGGCTTTGCCGGCGATACTCTCAACACGTTGTGGTATTTGCGCGCGCTGTCGCCCGGGGCCAGGGCGACGGACTATGTCACCGCCTTCGGCGACGATCCGTTCTCCCGCGAACAGATCGCCTTTCTGCGCGGCAACGGCATCGGCGTCGCGGCGAGTCCGGTCATTCCCGGCAAGGCCCCCGGGCTTTACGCGATCACGCTCGACAAGCATGGCGAGCGCTCGTTCACTTACTGGCGCAAGGACGCGGCCGCCCGCATGCTCGCCCATGATCGCGACGCGCTCGCGCAAAGCCTGGCGGGCGCCGGCCTGATCTACTTTTCCGGCATCACCCTGGCGATCCTGCCGGACGCCGCGCGCGCGACGCTGCTCGAACTGGTCGAAGCAGCGCGCAACGCCGACACCGCCGTCGCCTTCGACCCGAACTACCGCCCGCGCCTCTGGCCCGATCGCGACAAGGCGCAGGCCGCCATCGCGCAGGGCTACCGCGCCGCCTCGATCGTGCTGCCGACCTTCGACGACGAGCAAGCGCTGTTCGACGATCTGTCGCCGTCCGAAACGGTGGAGCGCATCCGCCACCATGGCCCGGGTGAGATCGTGGTGAAGTCCGGCGGAAACGCGGCGCTGGTCGCCGTCGACATGGATATCCATACCGTCTCCCCACCCGAAAAGATCGCGCCGCTCGACACCACCGGCGCGGGCGACAGCTTCAACGGCGGCTACCTCGCCGCCCGGCTTGCCGGCCGCCTGCCCCGCGAGGCGGCGCTGTTCGCGCACACCGTCGCCGGCCGCGTCATCCGCCACTACGGCGCGCTGATCCCGATGGCGGATCTCGCCGGCCTGCGCCCCTGATTCTGCGTCAGTTCCGCGAGAACCAGTAGATCGTGCGCTGCGCGTGCAC
>JBAQHA010000833.1:0-1800 GCA_049288075.1 Oricola sp. | reverse complement strand
GCCACTCGACCAGCGTTCCTGCATCCATGTCCGCGCCCAGCGACGGCATGACGAATTCGGCCATGACGTCAGCTCCTGCCGCAGACGGCCTTGGCCGCCGCCACGATGCGCGGCGCCTGCGGGATCGAGGCCTGCTCCAGATGCGCGGCATAGGGGATCGGCACCTCCGCGCTGCAAACCCGCATCAGTGGCGCGTCGAGTTCGAAGAACGCCTTTTCCGCCAATTGCATGCCGATTTCGGCCGAGATCGAGCCGGTTTTCCAGCCCTCGTCGATGACGACCGCGCGATGCGTCTTCGACACCGACGTGATCACCGTCTCCATATCGAGCGGGCGTAGTGTCCGCAGGTCGATCACCTCCGCGTCTATTCCCTCTTTCACCAACTCGTCGGCCGCTTCCAGCGTCTTGAACAGCGAGCCGCCATAGGTGATCAGCGTCACGTCCTTGCCCACGCGCCGCACCGCCGCCTTGTCGATGTCGACCGGCCCCGCGTTCTTCGCCAACTGTCCGGTCATGTTGTAGAGCATGACATTCTCGAAGATCAGCACCGGATCGGGATCGGCAAGCGCCGTCTGCAGCATGCCGCGCGCGTCCTCCAGCGTCGCCGGCGTCAGGACGCGCAGACCGGGTATATGACCATACCAGCCCTCCAGGCTGTGCGAGTGCTGCGCGGCGAGTTGCTTGCCCGCCCCGGTCGCCATCCGGATCACCACCGGCACGCCGAACTGGCCGTTCGACATGTGCCGGAACGTCGCCGCCGTGTTCATGATCTGGTCGAGCGCCAGCAGCGAAAAATTGACCGTCATGACCTCGACGATCGGCTTCATCCCGGTCATCGCTGCCCCGATACCAGCCCCGGTGAAACCGGATTCCGACAGCGGCGTATCGCGGATACGCTCCGGCCCGAACTTGTCGAGCAGTCCCTTGGAGACCGCGTAGCAGCCGCCGTAATGGCCGACATCCTCGCCCATCAGGAAGACTTTTTCGTCGCGCTCCATCGCCTCTGTGATCGCCATCTTGACCGCCTCGCGGTAGGTCGTCTCGACGGTCTCCGCCGACGACGCGGCCGGAACCGGCGGCGCCGGGCGGTCCTCCGACATCACATGGCGCGTAAGCTCTTCCAGCGGCTCCCATTCGCCGGCTTCCGCGAAGGCGACAGCCTCGGCGATCTCGGCCTCTGCGTCGGCGATGATCCTGTCGACATCGCCATGCTCGATCAGGCCGTTTGCCTCCAGCCAGCCCTGGAAGCGGACGATCGGCCCTTTCTCCCGCCACGCCGCGATCTCTTCCTTGGTCCGGTAAAGTTGCGCGTCGAACATCGAATGCGCGCGAAAACGGTACGTCCGGCATTCGAGGAAATAGGGTTTGCCGGTTTCGCGGATCGCGTCTAGCGCGCGCCTCGCGGCCGCCTCGACGGCGACGACATCCATGCCGTCCACGGCCTCGCTGACGATGTTGTAGCCGAGCGCCTTCTCGTGGATGTCCATCTGCGCTTCGGTGTATTCGAGCGCCGTGCCCATCGCGTAGCCGTTGTTCTCGCAGACGAACAGGACGGGCAGGTCCCACAGCGAGGCTAGGTTCAGGCTCTCGTGGAACTCGCCCTCCGCCACCGCGCCATCGCCGAAGAAACAGGCGGTTACGCGGTTTTCCCGATTCATTTTGTCACCGAGGCCGAGCCCGACCGCAAGCGGCAATCCGCCGCCGACAATGGCGTTGCCACCGTAGAAATTGGCGTCCTTGGAAAACAGATGCATCGAGCCGCCGCGCCCGCCGGCGCAGCCGTTCGACTTGCCGAACATC
>JBAQHA010000832.1:0-1531 GCA_049288075.1 Oricola sp. | reverse complement strand
CGAACAGGGTTCGGTAGAGCCCGCCGGGGACGACCGACACATCAGTGTCCTCCTCGGCCTCGACCCATGCCGGATAGAGCAGATCGTTGAACAGCGAATTGATGGCGAGCACACATGTCTCGCCCGGACCGATCTCGTAGAGCGTCGCCTCCTTGCCGCCAGGCGTCACGGTGTAGACGCGCAGTGTCCCGCGCGTGACGATATAAGCGCCGGAGACGGGATCCCCCTTCTCGATCACCGTAACGCCCTTCGAAAACACCCGATTTCGCACGCCGCGCTCGACGGCCCTGCGGCCGTCCTGGGAGAGGTTCGAGAAGGGGTTCTTCGCAGCGATCATTGTTTTCCTCGCCGAGCGGCGGCTCGTGCGGACAAGGTATCGCCACTCAGCGCCCGGAGGAATGCGACAATATCCGCAATGTCGCGATCGTCGATCCGGGTGCGCTCGACCGTTTCGAGCGATCCGGTCCCGGGCGACCAGCGGACCTCCAGTTCCGGCGGCTCGCCCGCGTCGCCGACAAGAACGCCGAGCTGGGCGGCGGCCATGATGCGCACGGCCTCGGAAAGATCGGACACCGAGCCGTTGTGGAAATAGGGTGCCGTGAGCGCGACGTTGCGCAACGAGGGAACGCGAAAGACGCCGATCTTCGCGTTCTCTCCGGCACGGCCCTTGTCTTCCGCCAAACCGCGGGCGAGAGCGCGCGGCGTACGGGCGACGGCGAAAGGCTGGAAGGACGCCTGCGGCGCGAACAGGCTTGCGCCCGAGAAATTCGGGCCGGCATGGCAGCGGCGGCAGCCCAGCGACTGGAACAGCGCCATGCCTCGCTTCTGGCCTTGCGTGAGCACATGTTCATCGCCGCGCACGAAACGGTCATAGGGCGCATCATTCGATACAAGCGTCCGTTCGTAGGCGGCGATCGCCTTGACGATGCGGTCGGCGGTAATCGGCTTGCCGTCGCCGAAGGCTTCGTCGAAAAGCGCGCGATATTCCGGCCGCTCGCGCACCCGCGCCTCGACGTCGTCAAGGGATGCCATGCCCATCTCGACAGGATTGACGAGCGGACCTGCCGCCTGCTGCTCTAGCGAAACGGCCCGGCCGTCCCAGAACAGGCGTGACTGGAAGGCCGCGTTGTAGACCGTGGGAACATTGCGGACGCCGGTCCGGCCGCCGATGCCGACCGCAACTGGCCGGCCGTCATCGCCCGCCCCGCCGGTCACGTCGTGGCAGGAGGCGCAGGAAACGGTACGGTCAGCGGAAAGATTGACATCTTCGAAGAGACGTCGGCCGAGCTCGACCTTTTCCGGCGTTGTCCGATTGCCGGACGGCGACGGGGCGACCGCGGGCAGCGGATGCCATTTGCGCGCTTCCGGCACGGTCTCGGGCACGACGACGGTCGGCGGGTTCACCGCTTCCGCATGCAGGCGGGCGACGCGCTCCTGCCGCTCCTCGAAGGTCGGCAGCTGGGAATCGATGACCTGACGGGGGAATGTCGACATGACGACGATTATGGTCAGCTTGATCGCGATCGACACC
>JBAQHA010000831.1:0-10927 GCA_049288075.1 Oricola sp. | reverse complement strand
CGGTTCGCCGAGACCATAGCCGCCCTTGCCGCCGATCGCACCGTCGGCATCGTGCGACTGGAACGCATGGCCTCGCGTTTCAAGGTCGGTGCCGCGAGACGCAGCCATGGCGGCCTTGGTATGCTGTACCCGGTGCACCAGTTCGACTGGGGCGCGGCGGCCTATCTCCTGACCGCCTCCGCCGCGAGAAAATTGCTGGATCTCGACTACCCGATGATGATCCCGGTCGACAATTGGGTCTTCGACCTGGAATTCACCAAGCCTCGCGCCGTAGCGCTCGAGCAGTTGGTGCCGGCCGTCGCTGTTCAGGAGCGCTTGTTGGCTGGCAGTTGCGGCGCGAATCCCGACAGTGATCTGGAACAGCAGCGCCTCTCGCGTGGAGATCTGTTCGATACCCCGCGTTACTACATGGACTGGGATCCGCGCTTTCGCGAATTCGGGCGGTTCGCGTATCGCCTGCAGGTGGGTTGGCGTCGGTGGAGGGCCGGGAATTCGGTTTTCGTACGCACGCTCAAAGTCGACGTTCCGTTCGCCGATCCCTTGCCCAGCATCGCCGATGTCTTGCCATCTCGCGACGATAAGGCCCCATTGCAGGAGGGGTCTGTCCGGTCATGTGCTACAGCATGAGTTCCGATAGGCGGACATGTGCTCTTCTGCTGGCTGAATCCGGACGCCCTGAAGGGCTTGCGGGCGAGTGTATCGCAAATGCCTCAGCCATTATCGGTTTCAGGTGCCGCGGAAACCACGGAAAAGCGCGATGAATTTTCCTTTTTTCACATGGCCGGCCAGAAAAACCGCGCCGCCGCCTTCGGCGGGTCTTCTGCCGCCGCGCTTCATGTTCATGGAGGTGAACAAGCGCTGCAATCTGAAATGCACCCATTGCGACTTCTGGCAGCGCGACGACAACGACCGCGCCAACTACCTGTCCCGGGACCGCAAGCGGGAGATTATCGCGGAATTCGCGCGCATGAGCCCGCACGGCTCGCTGGTCATTTGCGGCGGCGAGCCGATGCTCGACCTCGAGGAATATTTCGCCATGTGCCGCGACGCGCGCGAGCATGGCCTGCGCTTGCTTTCGGTCGTTAACGGAACCCGCATCCGCGATGCCGCCATGGCTGACCGCATGGTGCTTGAAGGCCCGCACGAGATATCCATCTCGCTCAACAGCCACGACCCCGCCATCCACAATGCGACGCGCGGCGTGCACACGGCATTCGACAAGGCCGTCAAGGCCCTGCGCCTCTTGGTGGAAGCCCGCGACCGCCATCGGGAGGCCCGTTCCCGCATCATCGTGATGGGGCTGATCTTCCGGTCGAACTCCCACCTCGTCGAGGAGTTCTACGACTTCGTGCTCAACGACATTGGCGCCGACAATTTGAAACTGAATTTCGTGCAGCCGAGTTTCGGACGCGGCGGCGTTGTCGACAATTTCTTCGAGAATGAAGGCGAGCTGAACGCCGCGGAATTGGCTCGGCTTGTCGACAAATGCGACGAGCGCTTCAACCTCGGTCTCAATCCGGTCTGGAAGGAAAATGTTGCTATGTACTTCCGGTCGCTCGCCCGCACCCGCGACCGCGAAAAGGGCTGGGCATCGCAGGGCGGCACGATCGACCGCATCTGCAACAGCTACGACCGCAATCTGATGGTCGATCACTACGGGACCGCGCGCCTGTGCTTCTCGACCGGGTTTCCGGGCCGGAAACTTGAACAGCCGGGCGATCTTGAAGAGTTCTGGTATACGGCCGAGTTCATCCGGATCAGGATGCGCAAGTGCAACCAGTTCTGCGGCATCAGCCACTCGGTGCGCGCCCAGTCGAGCACGATCGAAGGCCAGGCAAAGAAGGAGGCGTTCGAGGCGAAGAGCGGCGATCTGGTCCGGCCGCGCGAACCCGGAAACGTCTAGCGACGAGCCCCCAAAGCACCCAGATACCGCTTCACCGCTTCGGCCATGCCGTATTCCAGTGCGTCCGCCGTCAGGCCGTGGCCGATGGAGACCTCCGCCAGATTGGGAATTCTCTTGGCCAGCGCCGGCAGATTGTCGACCGTCAGGTCGTGGCCCGCATTGACGTCGAGCCCCAGCGAATGCGCCGCGTCCGCCGTCTCGCCCAGCAACGCGATCTGATCCGTCGCCTTCTTCGGATCGTCGTAGCAGGCGCCGTAAGGCCCGGTGTAAAGCTCCACCCGGTCGGTGCCTGTCGCCTTTGCCGCCCGCATGCCGGCTTCGCCCGCATCCGGATCGGCAAACAGCGACACGCGCATGCCCTTCGATTTCAGCCGCTGCACGCAGTCGCGCAGGAAATTGCCCTGACCCGAAAAATCCCAGCCGTGGTCCGAGGTCGCCTGCGTCGGGTCATCCGGCACCAGCGTGACCTGTTCCGGTTCGTTTTCCTCCACCAGTCGCAGGAACTCCTCCGTCGGATAGCCCTCGATATTGAATTCGGCATCCGGAAACTCGTCGTCGATCAGTGCGCGGATCTCCGGCAGGTCGGAAAAGCGGATATGGCGCTGGTCGGGTCGCGGATGCACGGTCAGTCCGTGCGCGCCGGACTGCAGCGCGATGCGGCCGAGGCCGGTGACGCTCGGCCACGGCAGGTCGCGCCGGTTGCGCAGCATGGCGATGGCGTTGAGATTGACGGAAAGCTTGGCGGGCATGCGGGTCGCTCACGCGTTGAAACAGAGCAAGACGCCTATTGCATCCGCGCGAAATTGAAAACCCGCCACCAGCGAAATCCTTCTAGAGGACTCGCCTGCGTCCCGGCCCGGTAGGAGGTTTCCGGTTTCGCCGCTTTTAACGTCCATTGTTGGCCCGCTCACGGTCACTCTGAAGCCGGCTCCTGCATTCCATATTGCAGTATCCCCGGCCACTACGCGAGCGGCATGTGGACGATCATCGAGGTCAAGTACCCGAACCAGGCGTCAAGTGCCGCGAAGCCGGCGGCCTGCACGCCGGGCTTCTTTCTGACCCTTAGGCGATCGCTAGGACGCCGAACAGCAACATCGCCGCGAGCACGATCAGCACCAGGAAGATCAGCACGCGGGCGGCTGTGCCGGCCGCGCCTGCAACGCCGTGAAAACCCAGCAGGCTGGCGATGGCGGCAACGATGAGAAGAATGAGAATCCATTTGAGCATGCGTTCGGTCTCCCACTTGACATGTCCCTCGAACGTATTCGCCGCCGTTTCGTTGCATTTGGGCCGATACGAAGATGCCGCGCGGGCGTCGGAAGGGCACCGTGACCGCACGCACTCCGCATCTGGTTGAACGAAAAGTGACCGGTCGCGCCACAGCCCTGTCAAATAGCTGAAACACAATCACGATTTACGAGCGCCATGTTGACGCTGTCGATCATCGATTCGCTGAGCCTCCCCGGCTCCCGGGACCGCCGCAACGAAGACCAGTTGGGCTGGACGGCCGATTGCGCCTTCGTCATCGACGGCGCGACCGGCCTGGGTCCCGATTTCGTCGTCGGACGCCACGATAGCGACGCCGCCTGGCTCGCCACCTTCGCCAAGGTGCATTTCGAGGAAATGATCGCGCCCGGCCGTTCGATGGCCGATATCGTCCGCTCGACCAACGCGCTGGCGCGCCGCATCGTCACCTTTGCCGCAAACGGGCGTGACATCCCGGCCTGGAACCTGCCGATCGCCGGTTTCCAGATAGTGCGCATCGAGGAGGATGCCGTCGTCACTCACGGCTTGGGCGATTGCACGCTGTATCTCCAGGACGCCGGCGGCCGCATATCGACCCATTCGGCGATGCCAGAAGCGGGCCATGCCGAGAAGGCGGCCGCACGCGAAACGATCGAGAAATGCGGCGGCCTGTCGAAATTGCCACGCCTGATCGAGGACCCCGCCCTGATGGCCCGCGAGCGGGCGATGCGGGAGGCTTTCAATTCCCCGAAAAGCGGAGTCTGGACGCTCGGCTCCGCTCCCGAAGCGGCCGACCACATCGTCACGGCGCGGCTTTCCGACCGGTTTCCGCTGACCGGCCTCTTGTGCTCGGACGGTTTTGCGGCGCTGTCGGCGAACTACGGACGCTACGAACCCGGCGAGATGATCGCCGCGGCGAAGCGCGACGGCCTGGCCGCGCTCGGCGCGAAGCTGCGCTCTATCGAGAAGGTGGAAGACCCGGAAGGGCTGATCTATCCGCGCATGAAGGGAAGCGACGACGCGACCGCCATCCTGTTCGAGATCGGGGTCGCACCGGCGGCCCCTATGTGAGGGCCGTCAGTCGTTCCGGCCCTTGCGCATTGCGTCCAGTTCGTCCTGGTATGTATCCGGGAATCCGCGCTTTTCTGCCTTGCCGCGCCGCCGGTAGGCGAAAACGATGACGCAGATGCCGATCAGCGCCGCCCAGATGAAACCGGCATGGATCAGGAAGTCCATGCTGAACGGGCTCGAGGACAGAATCCCGGTCGGCGATTCCGGATAGGCCAGAACCGGCGCCTTCGCGGAGGCGGTCTGCAGCATGAAAGCGGACAGAGCGGTGGATACAGACACGGCCTTCCTGTATTACTGTCGAATAATACTTACGCATCTGAAGATACGCGCGAAATATTTTAATTCACTTAACGATCGTAAGTGTATTTGCGGCGCGGGTGATCGCTGTGTAGAGCCACCGGCTGCGCATGTCGCGGAACGCGAAGCTCTCGTCAAAAAGCACAACATTGTCCCATTGGGAACCCTGCGCCTTGTGTACGGTTAACGCATAACCAAAATCGAAATCGTCATAGCGCTTTTTCGTCTGCCAGGGGATTTCGTCGTCCGGCGCATCGAAGGCGGCTTTCAGCAGCTTGATCTTTGCGACGCCGCGATCGGTGTCGCCATCGTCGGGCGAAACCAGCAGGTTGATTCCGGGCTTCACGGTCTCCTTCGAGGCCGTCATGACTTTCCACAGCGAGCCGTTGAGCAATCCCTTTGCCGGGTCGTTGCGCAGGCACACCAGTTTGTCGCCCGCTTGCGGATATATCGCGGGAAATCCCTTCAGTTCGCGCAGGCGCTGGTTGTAACGCCGCCGCGTCCGGTTGATGCCGACCAGCACCTGGTCCGCCGCCAGCACCAGGTCGGCGTCGACCTCGTCCTTGGAGATGATCTTCGAGGTGCCGTAGTCGCCATACATGATCTCGTTGCCGGCGCGTACGTCCATGGCGAGGCGGATGATCGGGTTTTCCGCCGCCTGGCGGTGGATTTCGGTCAGCAGGAAGTCCGGCTCCGCCTCGGTGAAGTAGCCGCCGCCGGAGATCGGCGGCAACTGGCCCGGATCGCCGAGCACCAGGATCGGCGTGCCGAAACTCATCAGGTCGCGGCCGAGATTTTCGTCCACCATCGAACATTCGTCGACGATGACCAGCTTCGCCTTGGCGATGTCGCTCTGCCGGTTGAGCGAGAAGGTCGGCGCCATCGAGGTCTTGCCGGTGGTCTCGTCGGAGATCGCCTCCTCGCCGCGCGGCCGGTAGATGAGCGAATGGATCGTCCGCGCGTTCGATGCGCCCTTGGCGCGCAGCACCTGCGCCGCCTTGCCGGTGAACGCCGCGAACTGCACCGAGCCGTCGACATGTTCGGCGAAATGGCGCGCCAGCGTCGTCTTGCCTGTGCCGGCATAGCCGAACAGGCGGAACAATTGTCGATCGCCGCTTTTTAGCCACCGCGAAACGGCCTGCAGCGCATTGTCCTGCTGGGGAGAAAGATTCATGGCTATCCTCGTACCGGATTCGTTCGCGCTCCGCCACGCAGGATTCCTTCCGCTTTTTCGCATTGCGACAGACCGGTGGTGTCGCCCGTGGAATTCGCTTTACGCCTGCCCGGCCCTCGCCTTATTGCTGGATCCCCGTGAGAGGAAATCGGAATGGTTACCGTTCTGGAAGCCGGTGAAGACTATGGATTGAGTGACCTAGTCGCCCACGCCGCGGCCAGCATCGAGGCGGCCGACGTGTTTTCAGCGCCCTTCCCGCACATATTCTTTCGCGATTTCTTTCCCGCCGGCTTCTATCGCCAACTTCTCGACAACCTGCCTGACCACGCCGTGTTCGATCAGTTGAACAAGGAACGGACGCGCTTTCTCGCCCGCCTCTATGACGGCCATATCGAGCGGGTCGACCCCGACCCCCGCGGCCCTTGGCGCAAGGTCTCGGCGGTCCTTCAGTCGTCGGAAGTCGAACGTGCGATCCGCCACAAGCTCGCCGAAGGGCTGGAAATCCGCCGCAAAGGCGAGAAACTTGCGAGCGCGGATGATCTCGCCCTGTTCGCCAAGCCGGTGCTCTACGAGGATCTCGACGGTTACCGGATCAGGCCGCATCCCGACACGCGCAAGAAGGTCGTCACGATGCAGCTCTACATGCCGCGCGACGACAGCCAGAAAGATCTCGGCACGACGCTCTACCGGATGTCGGTGAAAGGGATGTTCCGGATCGGGTCCTGGTTGCTCGAACCGGCCAAGACCTTCCCGTTCCTCCCCAATGTCGGCTACGCCTTCGTCGTGCTCAAACCGTATCACTCCGTGTCGAAGACCAGCTGGCATGGCCGGCCGGAGATCAGCACCGCGCAAGGCCAGCCGCGCCTCAGCATTCTCAACACATTCTATTGCGAGGAAACGCTCGGCGTCTGAGTGCCGCGACCGGATTCTAAGCCGCCATTCCGCGGCCCCGCAACCGAGTGCGGATTACATCCCGTCCTTGCCGCGCGCCATCGCGGCGACGCCCGTGCGGCACACCTCGACCAGGCCGAGCGGCGCCATGATGGCGATGAACTGCTCGATCTTGGACGTCCGCCCCGTCACCTCGAAGATGAAGTGCTCGACATTGGCGTCGATCACCGTCGCCTTGAAGGCGTCGGCCAGCCGCAGCGCCTCGACACGGTTATCGCCCGTGCCGGCGATCTTGACCAGCGCAAGCTCGCGCTCCAGCGGCTTCTCGTGGCCGAGTTCATGCGCCAGCACGGTGAGGTCGACGACCCGGTGCACCGGCACGATACGCTCCAGCTGCGCCTTGATCTGTTCGAGCACGTGCGGCGTGCCGCGCGTCACGATGGTGATCCGCGACAGGTGCTTCTGGTGCTCGGTCTCCGAGACGGTCAGGCTTTCGATATTGTAGCCGCGCCCGGAGAACAGCCCGATCACTCGCGCGAGAACGCCGGGCTCGTTGTCGACGAGCACCGACAGAGTGTGCGTTTCGGGTCGCTGGGTTTCCTTGGCGATGAAATAGGCCGAAGCCGGCTGCGTGAGCGCTTTGTTCATGGGTGGCTCTCCTGAGCGAGGGATGTCTTTCGGACGGGTTTGATGCGCGCGGCCAACAGGCCGCAGAAGATGATGCCGAGCGCGACGAGCGCATGCGCGCCCGGCCGTTCGCCGAGGAAAACGACAGCGAGCACCACGCCCGCCACCGGCACCAGCAGGTTGATCTGGCCGAAGAACGTCGCGCCCTGCCGGCGGATGATCGCCACCATCAACAACGCCCCGGCCGCCGACGGCAGAATGCCGAGCGCGGCGAGCGCCATCGCCACCTTCGGCGACGGGTCGATCGACAGCGGCGCTTCGAACAGGAACGCCGCGGGAATGAGGATCACCAGCGTCCACGCGGTGATATAGGCCATCAACGCCAGCGGCGGCCTGCCCACCAACTGCTTGGTCGACAGCGCATTGACCGCATAGGCGAACGCCGCGCCGAGCACCGCGATCTGGCGCACGAGGTCCTGCCCGAATCCCGCCTGCAACTGCGGCCAGAACAGGATTGCCAGCCCCACGAGCCCGAGCCCGACGCCGGCCAGTTTCGGCAGGCTCATCTTCTCGTCCTGGGTGACGAGATGCGCCAGCACCAGAACGGTCAGCGGCATGAAGCCCATCAGGATCGCCGCCAGCCCGCTGTCGATCACCTTGACGCCCCAGTTGATCAGCGTGAACGGCAGAACCGTGCCGGTCAGCGCGCACAGCACCATGAACACCTGCTCGCGCGCCGTCGGGCGAAACCAGTTTCGCGCAATGCCCGCGAACGCGAACAGCAGCACCACCGCGATCGCCTGGCGGATCAGCGTGATCGTGATCGGCGCCACCTCCTGCACGGCCACTTTCGACAGCAGGAACGCGCCGCCCCACAATAGCGCGAGCGCCGTCAGCAGCGTGTAATCGAGTAGGCCGGGGCGGGAATCCGTCATCTCTTCCCCGCGCCGCGGAAATCTTCCACGACCGTCTCGTCCACGCCGACATCGGCCAGCACCCACGTCTCACGGAGCGCCGCGTCGCGCCACGCGACATAGGCCGGGTGCGATTGGACCGCGTCCATATAGGCGCGTGCGGCCGGCGGAACCTCTATCTGGTAGGCGTCGAAACGCGCGACGACCGGCGCATACATCGCGTCGGCGGCCGAGAAGGCGCCGTAGAGGAAGGGGCCGCCCGCGCCGAACCGGTCGCGCGCCTCTTTCCACAATGCGCAGATGCGCGCGACATCGGTCGCGCAGGCCGCGCCGCGATCCTTGCGCGCGTAGCGATGCGCCAGCGTCATCGAGCAGGCCGAACGCAGCGCCGAGAAGCCCGCATGCATTTCGGCCGACGCCGACCGCGCATGCGCGCGTGCCGCCCGGTCGGCGGGCCAGATCCCGCAATCCGGATACTTCTCGGCGAGATATTCGATGATCGACAGGCTCTCCCAGACCGTGACGTCGCCGTCGATCAGCACCGGCACCTTGCCGGCCTCGCTGTAGCGCGCGATCGCCTCGCGCGATCCGTCGCGATAGAGCGGTATCACCGTCTCCTCGAAGGACAGGTCGAACGCCTTCAGCACCAGCCACGGCCGCATCGACCACGACGAATAGGTCTTGTTTCCGATAACGATCTTCATTCCGGGCTCCGTGTTGGCGCCGGCGGGGAAGTTCCCGCCGGTTACGCTAGACCAGGGCTTTTCCTTCCGCGCCGATGGCGTTGGCCACCGCCTCGTCTGTCGCCTCATCCGGCAGCAGCATCTCGTTATGCGCCTTGCCAGACGGGATCATCGGGAAGCAGTTGGCGAGATTGGCGACGCGACAGTCGAAGATCACCGGTTTGTCGGTCTTGATCATCGCTTCGATCGCATCGTCCAGTTCGTCCGGCTTCTCCGCCCTTATACCGACGCCGCCATAGGCTTCCGCCAGCTTGACGAAGTCCGGCAGCGCCTCGGTGTAGGAATGCGACAGCCGGTTGCCGTGCAGCAGTTGCTGCCACTGGCGCACCATGCCCATGTACTGGTTGTTGAGGATGAAGATCTTGATCGGCGCATTGTGTTGCACCGCCGCCGACATCTCCTGGATGGTCATCAGCACCGAGGCGTCGCCGGCGATATCGATCACCAGCGCGTCCGGATGGGCAATCTGCACGCCAAGCGCCGCCGGCAGGCCGTAGCCCATCGTGCCGAGTCCGCCCGAGGTCATCCAGTGGTTCGGCTCCTCGAAGCCGAAGAACTGCGCTGCCCACATCTGGTGCTGGCCGACCTCGGTCGTGATGTAGGTCTCCTTGCCCGACCGCAGCGTCGCCTCATGCAGCCGCTGGATCGCATATTGCGGCATGATGACGTCCCGGTTCGGCTTGTAGGCGAGCGAGTTGCGCGCCCGCCACTTGTCGATCTGCTGCCACCACAGCGCCAGCGCGTCCTTGTCCTGGGATCCCGACGAAGCGCGCCAGATGCGGACCATGTCTTCGAGAACATGCGTGACGTCGCCGATGATGCCGACGTCGACATGAACCACCTTGTTGATCGACGACGGATCGATGTCGATGTGGATCTTCTTCGCCCGCGGCGCGAACTTGTCGAGCCGGCCGGTGATGCGGTCGTCGAAGCGCGCGCCGATATTGATCATGACGTCGCAGTCATGCATCGTCATGTTGGCTTCGTAGGTGCCGTGCATGCCCAGCATGCCGAGCCAGTTCTTGCCGCTGGCCGGATAGGCGCCGAGACCCATCAGCGTCGAGGTGATCGGAAAACCGGTGATCTCGACCAGTTCGCGCAACAGCCGGCTCGCTTCCGGACCGGAATTGATGACGCCGCCGCCTGAATAGATGACCGGGCGCTTCGCCGAGCGGAGCAACTCGACCGCAACTTTGATGCGTTCCTCGTCACCCGACAGCGTCGGTTTGTAGCTCAGCCGCATTTCGGCGACATCCGGGCCTTGATAGATGCCGGTAGCGAACTGGACATCCTTCGGGATATCGACCACGACCGGCCCCGGCCGGCCCGTCGTCGCGACGCGGAAGGCCTCGTGCAGGACCCGAGCCAGGTCGTTGACGTCCTTCACCAGCCAGTTGTGCTTGGTACAGGGCCGGGTGATGCCGACGGTATCGCATTCCTGGAAGGCGTCCGAGCCGATCAGCGTCGTCGGCACCTGGCCGGTAATGCAGACCAGCGGGATGGAATCCATCAGCGCGTCCTGCAGCGGCGTGACCGCGTTGGTCGCGCCCGGACCGGAAGTCACCAGCATGACCCCCGGCTTGCCGGTCGAGCGCGCATATCCTTCGGCCGCGTGACCCGCGCCCTGTTCATGGCGCACCAGGATGTGCTGGATCTCGTCCTGCTGGAAGATTTCGTCATAGATCGGCAGGACGGCGCCGCCGGGATAGCCGAATATGTGCTCGACCCCGTTGTCCTTCAGTGCCCGGAGCACCATTTCGGCGCCGGTCATTTCCCGTTTTTCGCCTGTTTTTGCCTTCGCGTTCATGTTTCCGTTCCCGTCTTCGGCGTCTCTGCTGCGGCTGTTCGCGCCCGAGACCTAATGCTGTGTTTGGAGAAGCTGTGCAATAAAAAAGGCCCCGTCAGGAGCCTTGTGTTTTCCGCGCATGGGTGCGTTCGCCGGACGATTACATCGCCCTGCCCATGCGCGGTCCTACTACGAGAATGATCATAGTCATGGTGCGAACCATAGTCGCCGCGCCGCTATCGCGTCAAGTGGTTCGAAATCCGTAGCCTTTCCTTA
>JBAQHA010000830.1:0-1774 GCA_049288075.1 Oricola sp. | reverse complement strand
GCGTTAACCGTGTGCGAGCCGCTGTACCAGCCGGCTCCGACCAGGCTGGCGAAGCCGGCACAGGTGACGAGGCCAAGCGCGATCAGGCGGCCTCGAATGGTCAATGATGTAATGGAAGAGAAATCGGGCATAGAATTCACCTGCGTCTTGCGAACGAAGCAGCGAAGACCCCCTGCCGGGTGTCGTCTCGAGCCTTCTTGGGGTCCATTTCGGCGGCCGCGCTCAAGCGCAGGAAAGGCGATCATGCCCGGTATTGTCGACGCCGACTTACGGAATGTCGCCGGGACGTGGTTAAGACGCCCTGAACAGATTGCAGGAATTTTTAACGATACCGCTGCGTCGCTTTTCGCTGCCGAGCGCATTTGCGGCGTATTCTCCGAAGCCGGACAGAAAATCCGGCGCATCCTGTTTCGGATGTGACGCAAGATTCGGATACTACAGGGCGCCCGACAGGCGCCCTGTAGCGGCTTGGAGCAGGGCTCAGGTTCTCAGCACGCGGTAGATCGCCGGGATCACGAGAACCGTCAGCAGGGTCGACGACAGCAGGCCGAACAGCAGCGAGATCGCCAGGCCCTGGAAGATCGGGTCCGCCAGGATCACGATCGCGCCGATCATCGCGGCGATCGCCGTCAGCAGGATCGGCTTGAAGCGGATCGCGCCGGCCTCGATCAGGATGTCGACCATCGTCTTGCCTTCGGTGTCGGCGTTGCGGATGAAATCGACCAGCAGGATCGAGTTGCGCACGATGATGCCCGCAAGCGCGATGAAGCCGATCATCGAGGTGGCCGAGAACGGCGCCCCCAACAGCCAGTGGCCACCCATGATGCCGAGGAAGGTCAGCGGGATCGGCGTCAGGATGACGAGCGGCAGCTTGAAGGAGCCGAACTGCGCCACGACGAGAATGTAGATGCCGAGCAGGGCGACCATGAAGGCCGCGCCCATGTCGCGGAACGTCACCCACGTCACTTCCCATTCGCCATCCCACAGCAACGTGACATGGCTCTCGTCGTCGGGCTGGCCGTGCAGGCTGATGACCGGCTTGGTGCCTTCCGGCCAATCCATCTTCTCGATCTCGTCGGCAACCGCGAGCATTCCGTAGAGCGGCGCTTCGTAGGCGCCGGCCAGTTCGCCGGTCACCATCTCGGCGTCGCGTCCATTGTGGCGGAAGATCGGGAACGAGGCATGCTCTTCCCGGACGTCGATGACGTCGCCGAGTTCCACCACGCCGCGCGCTCCGGGCAGAACGTTCGCCGGGATCGGAGTCGACAGGAAGCGTTCGTCGAGCACGCGGTCGCCCTTCGCCCGTTCCACGCGGATCGGGATCGGGTGCCGCCCGTCGCCGCGATGCGAATAGCCGACCGTCGAGCCGCCGTTCAGGATCGCGAGCGTATCGAACACGTCGCTTTCCTGCACCTGGAAGAACTCCAGGTTGTCGGTGTTGATGGTGGCGCGCAGGCGGCGCGACTGGGTGCCGAAGGAGTCGTCGACATCGACCACGAAGGGCACGGCCTCGAACGCCTGGCGGATCTTCGTCGCGGCGGCGCGGCGCGTTTCGGCGTCCGGGCCGTAGACCTCGGCGAGCAGCGTCGAGATCACCGGCGGGCCGGGCGGCGGTTCGACCGTCTTCAGGCTGACGCCCTCTGGCAGGTCGAGCGCGTTGATCCGCTCGCGGATGTCGAGAGCGATTTCGTGGCTCTCGCGGTCGCGCTCGGTCTTCGGCGTCAGGTTGACCTGCACGTCGCCCATGTTGGGCCGCGCACGCAGATAGTAGTGA
>JBAQHA010000829.1:0-4775 GCA_049288075.1 Oricola sp. | reverse complement strand
GCCGGTTGTTCCGGTGCGGGCTCTTCCGCGGCAGGTTCTTCGGCGGCAGGTTGTTCGGGTGCTGGTTCATCCGCTGCCGGTTGTTCCGGCGCCGGTTCTTCAGCGGCAGGCTGTTCGGTTACGGGTTCTTCCGCTGCCGGTTGGTCCGGTGCGGGCTCTTCCGCGGCAGGCTCTTCCGCTGCGGGCTGTTCCGGAGCGGGCTCTTCGGCGGCGGGCTCTTCAGCGGCAGGCTGTTCGGTTACGGGTTCTTCCGCTGCCGGTTGTTCCGGCGCGGGCTCTTCCGCAGCAGGTTCCTCGGCTGCGGGCTCTTCGGCTGCGGGTTCTTCCGCTGCCGGCTGTTCCGGAGCGGGCTCTTCCACGGCAGGTTCTTCAGCGGCGGGCTGTTCGGGCGCGGGCTCTTCCGCGGGCGCCTCTTCGCCCGGCTTCACCGGCTTCAGCTCGACGCAGGCCGGGCTGTCCGGATTCGCCTCGCAATCCACGGCCTCTTCAGTGCTTTCCTGTGAGAAAGCCAGCTGCGGAGCGGGGAGGGAGAGGGCAAGCGCCAGGGCGATCGCGGTGGAATTCTTCAGCAATGCGGATTTCAGCATACAACAAGACCTTCTGTGGCAGTCCCTTCCACGGTTCCGCACTGCGATTGCGGCGGATTGGGGAGTAGAACGCGCCAATGCGGCGATTGTTCCGCTGGCCGGTCAAATTGTTGCGTTGGTCGGTAACGTGCCGCGAAGCCCCGAAACAGGCCCGCCTCCCGCGGAGGCGGGCTGTTTCGTGTCAGATCCGGTCGAGCATCGCGTACCAGGTCAGCGCAAGCGTCAGCATCGGTTTGCGGAACCGTCGTCCGCCCGGAAACGCCGGCACCTTCAGGTCGCGCAGCAATTGCAGCTGGTCGTTCCTGCCGGTCACCGCCTCGGCATAGAGCCGGCCGGTATAGTTCGACAGCATCACGCCGTGGCCGGAAAAGCCGCCCGCCGCCGTGACGCCCGGCATGACGTCGCGCACGAAGGGCTGGCGCGGCATCGTGATGCCGACCGAGCCGCCCCAGGCATGGGTCAGTTCGGCGTTCGCCAGTTCCGGATAGATCTCCTCGATCTGCCGGCGGATATGGATGGCGATGTCGGCGGGATTGTCGGCCGTATAGGTCTCGCGCCCGCCGAACAGCAGCTGGTTGTCGCCGAACTTGCGGAAATAGCGCACCATGAAGCGCGAATCGTCGATCGATTCCCCGCCGGGGATGATCTTCGCGTTCAGCTCAGCCGAAAGCGGCTTCGTCGCGCCGATGAAGGAGCGGATCGGCATCACATGCGCCGCCGAGACCGGCTCCAGCTTTTCCGTGCCATAGGCGTTGACCGCGACGAACGCCCGGTCGGCGGTGATCGTGCCCCTTTCGGTCGTCACCTTCACCTTGCCGCCGGCCTTCGAAATGCCCGTCGCCCTGGTGTTCTCGAACAGCTTCGCCCCGGCCTTCGCCGCCACGTTCGCCGTGCCGACGACGAGCTTCAGCGGATGGATATGCCCCGTCCCCGTGTCGCGCGTGCCGCCATGGTAGAAGTCCGAGCCGACGCGCTGCGCCGTCTCCTCGCGCTCCATGTAGGTGATGTGCGGATAGTCGAACTTCTCCGCCATGATGTCGGCGTGCTTGCGGTAGTCGTCGATGAAGCGCTTCTTGTGCACCACCGACAACTGGCCTTCGCGGAAGCCGATGTCGATCCCGTTCTCCCTGGCGAAATCGAGCACGTGATGCTTGGCGTCCTCGGCCAATCCGAACAGCGCCCGCGCCCGTTCCAGCCCCAGCGAGGCTTCCAGTTCCTCGCCCCAGGCCCGCTGGCCGGTGCCGAACTGGCCGCCATTGCGCCCCGACGCGCCGTCGCCGAAGCGATGCGCCTCGATCAGCACGACATCGACGCCGGCCTTCGCCAGGTAGACGGCCGCCGACAGGCCGGTATAGCCGCCGCCGATGACGGCGACGCCGCAATTCGTGTCGCCGGAAAGCGCCGGGAATTCCGGCCGCTCGCCGACGCTTGCCTCGTACCAGGAAAAGCCGGGCGAGATGGGAGATTGGTAGGTCATGGTGGAACCGGGTTTGAAGTGGTTGGTCGGCAGTGAGTAGTGAGTAGTCGGTAGTGAGCGGTCGGTTGCCGGAGAACGTTTCTACCGACTACCGACTAACCACTACCGACTCCCCTCACACATTGAGCAGCAGGTATTCCCGTTCCCACGGGCTGATCACCCGCATGAAGGTCTCGAACTCGCCGCGCTTGACGCCGGCGAAGGTCGCCGTGAACTCGCGGCCGAGAATGCCGTCGAAGGCGCGCTCGGCCTCCATCAGCGACACTGCTTCCAGCAGCCCGCGCGGCAGCGAGATTTCGCCCTCGTTGGCCGATTCCGCCGTCGGGCTGGTCGGCACGAGGCCGTTGACCATGCCGAGATAGCCGCAGGCCAGCGACGCGGCCAGCGCCAGATACGGGTTGGCGTCCGACGACGGCAGCCGGTTTTCGACGCGCCGGCCGGCGGGGGTCGAGATCGGGATGCGGAAGGCGGTGGTGCGGTTGTCGTAGCCCCAGGCGGTGTTCACCGGCGCCGCCATTTCCGGCGTCAGCCGCCGGTAGGAGTTCACATAGGGCGCCATCATCACCAGCGCCTTGGGGATATAATGCTGCATCCCGCCGATGAAGGCGCGGAACAGTTCCGTCTCCGAGCCGTCCGGCGCCGAGAAGATGTTCCTGCCCGTCTTGTCGTCGACCACCGACTGGTGGATATGCATCGCGCTTCCCGCTTCCCCCTGCATCGGCTTGGCCATGAAGGTGGCGTACATGTCGTGCTTGAGCGCCGCCTCGCGGATCGTCCGCTTGATCAGGAACACCTGGTCGGCCAGCGCGACGGGATCGCCGTGGCGCAAATTGATCTCCAGCTGCGACGGCCCTTCCTCGTGGATCAGCGTGTCGATCTCCAGGCCCTGGCCCTCGCAGAAATGGTAGATGTCGTCGATCAGCTCGTCGAACTCGTTGACGCCGGCGATCGAATAGGCCTGTCCGCCGGCGATCGGCCGGCCGGAACGGCCCGTCGGCGGCTGCAGCGGATAGTCGGGGTCGAGATTGCGCGCGACCAGGTAGAATTCCAGTTCCGGCGCGACGATCGGCTTCCAGCCCTTCGCCTTGTAGGCGGCCACCACGCGCTTCAGCACGTTGCGCGGCGTATAGGCGATGTCGTTGCCGTCGGCGCCGACGAGATCGCAGATCACCTGCGCCGTCAGGTCGGTCTCCCACGGCACCACCGACAGCGTCGAAAGGTCGGGCATCAGCCTGAGATCCCCGTCATGCGGGTCGTAGCGGAAATCGCCGGTCTCCTCGGGATATTCGCCCGAGATCGTCTTGCGGAACAGCGCCGAGGGCAGCGCCAGCGAGGTCTCGGAGGTGAATTTCTTCGACGGCATCATCTTGCCGCGCGGCACGCCCGCGAGGTCGGGCGTGATGCATTCGATGTCCTCGACCCTGCGCCAGGCGAGCCATTCCTCGGCCTGTTTCCAGTTCGCGACACCGTAGTGGTTGTTGAGATAGGCGGGCGTCTTCGTCCGCGGTTTCGATGTGGCGGAGCGCGCGGCTCCGCCGGTCTTCACTTGTTCCTTGGCCATCAGTCACCGGTTGGTTGCGGATATTGGGTTATACGCCGCCCGCAACGATTTGGAAAAGGGGGGGTGAGGGACCGGTTGCCGCATGGCGGCAAGCCGGCGACCCGGCGGCAGCGCCGCGCCCCTTCCTCGCCCCTGCGGGGAGAGGGATGCGAGGCTTCGCGAGCGTCGCGAGCGTTAGCCGCAGCTGGGTGAGGGGACCCCGCCCCGCCGCGAGCGGCCGCCGCGCTCCTTCCGCCCCGCCTTCACGAAATGATACCAGATGTAATTTGACACTACCGGCAATGTTTGACATGTTGAATTATGCGCAAGCGTCAGCTCAAGGCGCGCGCGATCTCAGCAAAACGATAACTGAATCAGTCTTTCTCCGATGAGGATGAGGATATTTGTCGACTCGATGTCTTTCGAGCGAAAGGATATATTATGGCATTACCTTCAGCATTCTCCGGTGAATCCCTGACGCGGCTGATCCAGGGCGTCGCCCTCGGGGCGATCGCGACGGCGACGATCGGCTTCGCCTGGGGCGGCTGGACGCTGCAGAGCACCGCGACGAGGCAGGCCGAGGACAGCGCCCGCAGCGCGGTCGTCGCGGTTCTCGCGCCCATGTGCGCCGACAATTTCCAGCGTTCGGCCGACGCCGCGGCCACGCTCGAGGAATTCAACAAGGTGACGTCCTACAAGCAGGCGAGCTTCGTCGAGGACGGCGGCTGGGCGGTCTTCCCCGGCAGCGACAAGCCGAGCGCCGGCGTCGCCAAGGCCTGCGCGATGATCCTCTCCAGCCTGAAATAGCGGGCGGGGGAGAAAGCGATAGTCTGGATCCGGCGCGGCCAGGTCCCTGGCTTTTGCGAAGAGGGGGATCGCCTAAGCGCCACGAACCCGCCCCGCCGCCCTCATCCTGAGGCGCGGCGGCAAAGCCGCCGCCTCGAAGGGCGAGGGCGGCGCGCACGGATGCGTCAGTCCTCGCGCCTCGCCGCCTTCATCGCTTGCGTGATCGCCACCGTCTCGACGCTCACTCGCGTCACCCGCGCCAGCAGGTCGATCACCTTCTCCTTGTAGTCGGCGAGGCGGTAGGTGTTGAACTTCTCGCGGATCGTCGGGTCTTTCGGAGTCTTTTCCTTGTACTGGTCGAGGATCCATTCCAGCGCCGAACGGT
>JBAQHA010000828.1:0-1576 GCA_049288075.1 Oricola sp. | reverse complement strand
TTTGAGGGGAGCCGACAGATGGTGGAGCCGCAGCGCCCGACGCTCGATGTCATCACCATCGGACGCGCCTCTGTCGATCTCTACGGCCAGCAGATCGGCAGCCGGCTCGAAGACATCCAGAGCTTCGCCAAATCGGTCGGCGGCTGCCCTGCGAATATCGCTATAGGCGCGGCGCGGCTCGGCTTGCGTTCGGCGCTGATCACCCGCGTCGGCGACGAAGCCTTCGGGCGCTTCATTCGCGAACAGCTGATCCGCGAAGGCGTCGATGTCGGCGGCGTCGCCACCGATCCGGAACGCCTGACGGCGCTGGTGATCCTGGGGGTGCGGGACGCATCGACATTCCCGCTGATCTTCTACCGCGAGGATTGCGCCGACGCCGCACTGGACGAAGGCGACATCGACGAGGCGTTCATCCAGAGCGCCGCCGCCATTGTCGTGACCGGCACCCATTTCGCCCGCGAGAAATCCGCCGCCGCCCAGCGCAAGGCGATGCGCATCGCCAAGGCCGCCGGCCGCCGCATCGTTTTCGATATCGACTACCGCCCCAATCTCTGGGGCCTTGCCGGACATGGCGCGGGCGAGGCGCGCTACATCGCCAACGCCAGTGTGAGCGCGCATCTGCAAGCCATCCTGCCGGATTGCAGCCTGGTCGTCGGCACCGAGGAGGAAGTGCACATCGCGGGCGGCAGTTCCGACACGCTTGCCGCCCTTGCCCGCATCCGGCAGCTCAATCCAGCCGCCGCAATCGTGCTGAAGCGCGGGCCCATGGGGTGCGCCGTCTTCACCGGCCCGATCCCCGCTTCGCTCGATGAAGGGATCACCGGTCCCGCCTTTCCGGTGGAGGTCTATAACGTGCTGGGCGCGGGCGATGGATTCATGGCGGGCCTGTTGCGCGGCTATCTTCGGGGTGAGCCTTGGGAACGCACCTGCACGCTCGCCAATGCCTGCGGGGCGATCCTCGTCTCGCGCCTGCTCTGCTCTCCGGAAAGCCCGAGCTGGACGGAACTGGACTACTTTCTCCATCACGGCAGCGCGGAGCGGGCGCTGCGGCGGGACAAGCTGCTGTCGCATCTGCACTGGGCAACGACGCGCCGTCCGCGACCTGAGGGGTTGGTGGCGCTCGCCATCGACCATCGCAGCCAGTTGGAGGCGCTGGCCGATCGCTGCGGCGCGCCTTACGAGCGGCTGGCCGACCTGAAGCGGCTTGCCGTTCGCGCGGCCCAGCAGGCGGGACGGGGACGGCCGGATGTCGGCGTGCTCCTGGACAGCATCCACGGACGCGAGGCGCTGTTCGCCGCCGATGCCGCCGGCCTGTGGATCGGCCGTCCAGTCGAGCTGCCCGGATCGCGCCCGCTGCTGTTCGAGCCTGGAGCCGACCTCGGCTCGCATCTGATCGAATGGCCAGTCACGCACACCATCAAATGCCTGTGCTTCTATCATCCGGACGACGCCCCCGAGTTAAAGCAGGTTCAGGAGGAGCGGCTGCTCGCCCTGCATGAGGCGGCGCGCAATCTGGGCCGCGAATATCTGGTGGAGATCATCGCCGGACCGCACGGGCCGTTGGATGCGGATACGG
>JBAQHA010000827.1:0-1506 GCA_049288075.1 Oricola sp. | reverse complement strand
GCTTCAGCCTGAGGGTCGCAGCCGCCAACCCACGTCGCAGCCGCACCGCCGCACTACCGTCGGCCAGCCGCGCCCTGACCGCCCGGTCGCGCCCTGACCCGCACGGTATGCGCAGCCCCCGCGACTAGGCCTCCTGGTACCTCCCGCGCCGCAGTGCGGCGAGACGCCAGCCGAGGTACGCCCGGTTGAAGTCGACCACGATGCGCGGGTCGAAGTAGGGGTTCTTCGCGCCGCTCACGTTGGCCAGCATGAGCACCTGCTCCGCGACGCTGATCGGGCACCCGCGCAGGCGCACGTGGTCCCTGCCCTTCGCCTTCAGGAGCCTGTACGTCACCAGCGCCATCTTCGTGTAGATGTCCTGGTGGCGAGCGTCATGGGGGTCGGTGCGCGCGTACGTCGGCGGTAGCCTTTCGACCGACACCTCACGGCCCCCGATCCTGCCCCGCCACGTCGTGCAGTCGCCGACGAAGATGACCTTCTCGCCGGGCGCGGCCGAGATCTCGCCTTCGTAGGCCCCGAAGACGACGTGGACGCGCGGCATCTTGCGATCGGTCGCGGCGTCGAAGCGCCGCAGCACCGAGATCGCTTCGACCAGCGTCCCCGGGCAGCCGCCCCAGCAGTAGTCGGGCACGCCGTCCTCGGTCGGCGGCCCCGCGTGGCAGGAGATGTTCGAGCCCTCGAACCACTCCTCCACCCTGGCGAGCCCCACCTTGAACCCGCGCGCCCGGCGCCGCGCCTCCTCGAGGCTCACGTCGCCCGAGACCTCGATCGCGGCGAGATCGACGGGGCCGAGGCCGTGCTCGTGAGCCGCCCTGACGTGCTCCACGCTGCCGGGGTCGACGCCGATGATCGCGCAGCACACGGCGTCGAGCGCGACCTGGTTGTCGCCCATGATGACGAGCCCGAGGTCGAAGGGGACCGGCGTCAGCATCGGCCCCTGCCCGGCGATGATGCCGTCGAGGGCGATGAAGCCCGGCTGGACGACGTGCTGCAGGTCGACCACCTTGGCGTTGAGCCGGTGGTCGTGGTCGATCAGGCGGTGCCGGTCGTCCTGGATGCCGATGAAGTTCTTCATCGAGAAGGAGACCGTGGTCCAGGGGTGGGCCTTGAACTTCGGGCAGTTGACGAGGAAGTCGCTCGTCGCCACCGACTGGGGGACGAAGACGTAGTCGCGCAGCCGGCCCTCGTGCCGCAGGGGGACCTCGACCTGGCGCTCCTCCTCGAAGCAGTACCGCCGGACGCCCGCCCTGCGGATCACCCGGTCGTAGCCCGCGCCCGCGTAGGAGAAGCGCGTCGGGATCGTGACGCCGCTGCGCTCCCCTACGGCGAGCTCCGTCACGCCTCCGTCGTCGCGGTCGCGGAGGGCCAGCAGGACGCCCTCGAAGAACTCCGCCCGGGTGTGCGCGTGAGTGAAGAGCTGGCCGCTGGCGACGAGGTTCGGCTTGACGAGCGTGCGGCCGGTCGGGCGCAGGCCCAGCTCCTCGAGGCCCTCGCGCACGATGGCCC
>JBAQHA010000826.1:0-11011 GCA_049288075.1 Oricola sp. | reverse complement strand
GAGAAGGATGGTGAGGCCGCGACTCTTTCGAAGCTTGAGAAGCGTCTCCTCGATTTCCTCGATTATGCTCGGCTGGATGCCTTCCGTCGGTTCGTCGAGGAGCAGCAGCCAGGGATCCGCCATCAGGCCGCGCGCCAGCGCAAGCAATTGCTGTTCGCCGCCCGACAGCGCCCCGCCCTCACGGTCGAGCAGGCGGCGGATTCGCGGGAAATCGGAGAGGACCGATTCCAGCGTCTCTTCCTCGCTCGCCTCGCCGTGATGTTGCCAGGCCAGCCGCAGATTGTCGCGCACCGAGAGCTTCGGAAAGATGCCGCGCCCCTGCGGGATGTAACCGAGACCGCGCTGCGATCGCTGGTGCGGCTTCAGCCGCGTGATTTGTTCGCCGTCGAGGATGATGCTCCCCGAGCGCGCCGGCAAGAATCCCATCACGGCCTTCAGCAGTGTCGACTTGCCCATGCCGTTATGGCCGAGAATGCCAACGATCTCGCCATGAGCAACGTGGAGGTCGATTCCGTGCAGCACCGGGATGCGGCCGTATCCGGCGGCGAGCGACCTGATTTCGAGCGCCTTGTCGCTGTTCATGCCCGCTATGCCTTCTTGCCCAGATAGACGTCGCGCACGCGCTGATCGCGCATGACGACGTCGACGTCGTCCTCGACCAGGATGCGGCCCTGGCTGAAAACGGTCACCTTCCGGGCGATCGACCGGATGAACTGCATGTCGTGCTCGACGATGATGATGGCGGCCTCCCGGTTGAGTTCGGCGATGATCTCGGCCATGCGGCCGACTTCCTCGGCGGTCATCCCGGCGGCGGGCTCGTCGAGCAGGATCAGCCATGGCTCGGCGGCGATGACGATCCCGAGTTCGACGCGCTGGCGTTCGCCGTGGGAGAGCCTCCCGACCAGGGACTTCGCGATCGCGCCCAGGTCGAGGCGTTCGATAGCGTCGTCGGCGAGATGGCGGGCTTTTTCCGAGCCATGGGTGCGCCGCGCCGAAAGCCAGATGTTTTCACGTACCGACAACCCGTCCATGACGCTCGGCACCTGTGTCTTCACGCCGATGCCCAGCCGCGCGATCCAGTGCGGGTCCCAGCCGGTGGTCTCTTCGCCCTCGATGAAAATCTGGCCGTCGGTCGGCTTGATCTGGCCCGTCAGGCACTTGAAGAAGGTGCTCTTTCCCGCGCCGTTCGGACCGATCAGGCAGCGCAGTTCCTTGCGGTCGAGCCGGAAGTCGACATTGTCGACCGCTGTCACGCCGCCGAACTGCATTGTCAGGCCGCGGGTTTCCAGGACGCTAGACATTGGCCGCGTCCTTCATCCGCCGCCGCGCATTGCCGCGTTCCGGCCGCCTGCGTCGGCCGAGGCCCCAGCGCGAGATAAGGACGCCGATGGTCGGTACCAGGCCGCGCGGCAGGAACAGCACCGACAGGACCAGGATCAGGCCGAGGATCAGCGTCGAGTCGATGAGGGATTGCTGGCCGAGCAGGAATTTCAGGAAGGCAAGGATCATCGCGCCGATGACGGGACCGGTCAGAGTGCCGAGCCCGCCGACGATGCACCAGATGATGATCTCGGCCGACTGGGCCAGCGAGAACATGCCCGGCGTCACGATCTCCGCCCATGAGGCGAATAGCGTCCCCGCGAGGCCGGCGATCGCGCCGCCGATCGCGAACAGCACCGTCTTGCGCAGCCTGACATCGTAGCCCATCAACTCGACGCGGGTCTCGTTCTCGCGGATCGCCACGGCAACGCGGCCGAACGGGCTCGCCAGCAGCCAGCGCACCAGCGCGTAGACGAAGAGCAGCGCGACGCCGCAGAAATAGTAGAAGGGCCGGTCGTAGATGTACCAGTCGGGGTAACCCGGCACGTTCAGCGTCTGGAAGCCGGGTATGCCGTTGAATCCGCCGAGCCGGGCCTTGCCGATGATGTATTCGGGACCGGCGGTCGAGTTGATGAACTTGAAGAAGATCAGCGTGACGACGAGCGTGATGACGCCGAGATAGACATCGGACAGACGGCCGTAGAACATCATCGCGCCGAGCACGAAGGCGAAGGCGAAGGGCACCGCGATGCCGAGCAGGAAGGGGACCGTGCTCTCGCCGATATTGATTGCCGCGACCGCATAGGCATAGGCGCCGAGGCCGAAGAACGCGGCCTGTCCGAAGCACAGGATGCCGCCGAAACCCCAGATCAGTCCCAGGCTCATCGCCAGCATCCCGTAGATGATCAGCACGGTAAGCGTATAGTTGTCGACCAGCGACGGCCCGATCAGCATCGCGACAAAGGCGATGACGATGATCATCGCCGCGTGCCGGAATTCGGAACCAGCCATCACATTCTACCCTTGAAGAAGCGGCCGGTGATGCCTTGGGGCATGAGGCGCAGGAGGATGACGGCGGCGACGAGAAGCGCGATTTCGCCGACCATCGAATTGACCGAGAAGTTGAAGATCTCCGAGACGATGCCGAACAGCGTCGCGCTCGACAGCAGCCCCGCGATCACCGACGCGCCGCCGGATATGACGGTGATGAAGGCCTTGGCGATGAACGTTGCGCCCGCGGTCGGCACCAGGCCGACGAGGGGAGCCAGCACGCCGCCGGCGAGACCTGTCAGGGCGGATCCGGCGAAGAAGGTCACCATATAGACCGTGTCCGGGCTGTAACCGAGCGCCGACGCCATGTCGGCGCGCTGCATCGTGCCGCGCGCGATCAGGCCCCAGCGTGTGCCGGAAAGAACCGCGTATATCGCCACGACCATGACGGCGGTCACGACGATGATGAACAGGTTGTAGCCGTTGACCTGGTAGTTGCCGATCGGGAAGCCCTCGATCGGCGGCGAAATGCCGGTCGTCGTGTTGCCGAAGATCAGGGTCGCAAGGCCGACCAGCAGCAGGCTCAAGCCCCAGGTCGCCAGCATCGTGTCGATCAGCCGGCCATAAAGAAAGCGGATGACGAGCCGCTCGACGAGCAGCCCGAGCAGTCCAACCACCAGCGGCGCAACGATAAGCATGGCCACGTAGATATTGATGCCGGCCTTGACCGCCACGATGGTCGCGTAGCCGCCGACCATCATGAACTCGCCATGGGCGAGATTGATGACCCGCATCATGCCGAAGACGATGGCCAGCCCGGCGCTGATCAGGATCAGCAAAGCCACCGTGTAGACCACCTGGATTGCGATAACGATTGCCAGATCCACTTTCGACCCTTCCGGTTGGCGCGCCTCGTCCGCCGGCCTTTTGTCCCGCGCGGGGACGTGTTCCTCCCTTCCGGCATCGGGAACCCCGACGCCGGCGCGGAAGAATTCGGAACGGGACGGGGGTCCCGCCGCTATGCTCAGATGTTGATCTCGTATTGCTGGTTGTCGTCCGGATTGGCCGACAGGTCGCAAACGGCTTGGGTGTCGACGGGTTGGCGTTGCGAGAAGCTCTCGATGACGCTCAGCTTCTGGTTGGCGAACTCCATCAGGTGAACGTCGAGGATAGCGTGATGCGTCTTCGGATCGATGCTCACCTTGCCGGCCGGACCGTCGATCTCGAGGCCGCCCTCGATCGCCTCGATGAGCTTCATGCGGTCCATTGAATGGGCGTTCCTCACCGCTTGCGCCCAGAGCATCACGCCCTGGTAATGCGAGACGGCGATCTCGTGGATCTGCGACGTGTCGCCGTGTTTCTCCGCCCAAGCCTTGAGGAAGGTCTCGTTGGCGGGTGTCGCGAGTTCCGGCGAGTAGTTGTAGGCCACGAGAATACCGTCGCCTTCTTCCGGCGTCAGCACCTTGTGCTCGTTACCGACGCCGAGTGTGGTGGACGCCATCGGGATCTTCGACTTCATGCCGGCGGCCGCCCACTGGCGATAGAAAGAGAGATGCGCACCGCCGACGAGGGCGGAGACCACCATGTCCGGCGCGGCGCTCTGGATCTTCGCGATGGTCGAGCCGAAATCCGCGACGTCGAGCGGGAAAAAGTCGGTCTGGAGGATCTCGCCGCCGGCGTCCTCGGCATACTTCTTCATCCAGCGGGCGGTGATCTGGCCGTAATTGTAGTCGGCGGCCAGGATGTAGATCTTCTTGCCCCACTTCTTGATGGCCGCGGGCATCAGCACCTCGACTTGCTGCGCCGGCGTCACGCCGTCGACGGTGATGTTGCGGTCGCACACTCCGCCTTCGTAGAGCACGTTGTAGAAATAGGGGATCTCCGCCTTGTGCAGCGTCGGGCGGATCGCTTCGCGCGAAGCCGAGAGGATGCCGCCGTGGACGACGTCGGCCTTGTCCTTGCGCACCAGCTGCTGGGCATACTGCGTGTAGAGCGCCATGTCGGACTGGGTATCGTAGGCGACGATGTCGACCTCGCGGCCGACGAGCCCGCCGCCGGCATTGATCTGGTCGACGGCGAGGCGAAGCGCCATGTCCATCGGCTTGCCGTAAGCGTCGAACAAGCCGGAGGTATCGAGCAGCGAGCCGAGCTTGATCTTGTCTGCCGCCATCGCCCTGCCGATCAGCGCGGGCATCGCAATGGTGCCTAGCGCGAGTGCGGAACCGGCGGAAAGAAACGTGCGTCTGTTAATGGTCATCTGGTCTGGTCCCTTCGAGTGTTACCGGTTGTCAGTTGTCTTTCTTCGGTCGCGTCGCCGAAGCCGCGCGCCCCGCGGCATCGGCCGTCCGGCCTGCAAGCTGTGCATCGAAGTCGAGGCCGATTTCGTCCCCGATCTTCTTCATCATCGGCAACTGCACGGACATGCCGAGGATCGATTCGAGCGCCTGGTTGAACGGCGAGGCATCGCCGCCGCTACCGCCGCCATTGTTGCCAAGGCCGGCGATCTGGTTGATGCGGATGGATTCGATCTTCTCGACCGGCTTCATCATCTGCGTCATGATTTCGGGCATGCGGTCGAGCTTGTGCATCTCGATGCGCGAGCGCAGAAGCGCCTCGCTCTGCTGGTTCTCGGCCTCGATCTGGGCGCGCTTGCCTTCGGCCTCGGCAACCAGGCGGTCGCGTTCCGCGCTGCCCTTGACCTCGGTCGCCTCGCCCTCGGCCTTGGCGAGCGCCAGGATGGAGCTGACCTGCGACCTGACCTTGGTGTCGTCGACCTCGGCCTCCTCTTCTGCGCGCAGAAGCGCAAGCTTGCGCGCCCTTTCGGCGACCGCGAGATCCTTCGACGTCTGCACGGCCTCCTGTGCCTCGATGATCTTCAGGCGCGCCGTCTCGGTCTTGGCCTGTTCGATCGTCTCCTCGGCGCGCTTGTGGGCGATCAGGATGGCGTTGTCGATCTTGCGCTGCTCGACCTCGGTGATCGCCTCCATCTCGCGCTTGCGCAGGTGCAGGTCGCGCTCGATCTCGGCCTGCTTGATCCCGCGATCGCGCTCGATGCGCGCTTCCTCGGAAAGGGTTCCGGAACGGGTGCGCGCGGTCTCGATTTCCGTGTCGGCGCGGATGCGCTGCTGCTCGATGTCGAGACGCTTGGCGATTTCCGTCTCCTCCTGCTCGCGCTCGATAGAAAGGCGTTCCTTGACCTGTTCGAGCTGGCGCTTGCGGATGGCGATGTCGGTATCCGCCTCGACAGTGATGCGCGCCTTGCGGTTTTCCGAGATCAGTTCCGCGAGACGCCGCATGCCGACGGCGTTGAAGGCGTTGGTGTCGTCGAGAGACGAGAACGGCGTCTGGTCGAGCCGGACCAGCGACACCGATTCAACGATCAGGCCGGAACTGGCGAGATTGGCGGCAAGCCGCGCCGCGACCGCGGCGACGAAACCGGAACGGTCCTCGTGAAGCATGTCCATGGTGCGTGTGGACGCTTCGCCCTGGACCGCGTCGATGAGCTTGCCCGACAGCAGCGTCTGCATCTCGTCCTCGCGGAACGCCTTCGATCCATAGGCCTGCGCCGCGGTCGCGATGCCTTCGGCGGTCGGCGCGACGCGGATGTGGAATTCGACCGCGATATCGACGCGCAGCCGGTCGACGGTGATTAGTGACGAATTGCCCGAGCGGTCCACCGAGAGCCGCATCGAGCGCATGTTCATGCGATCGATCTTGTGCAGGAACGGAAGCGCCAGCGCGCCGCCGTCGATGACGATCTTCCCGCCGCCCATGCCGGTGCGGATCAGGGCGGTGTCGCGCGTCGACTTGGCGTAGAACCGGTTGAGAATAACGATTCCGATGACCACCAGAACGATGAGCGTCAGAACGAGAACGGTCCAGTACAAATCGGCCTCCTCACGGGCGGTCACACGCCGTCAGTTATTTGAATTGGAAAGCATCTAACGACATAACATTTTCCAGTTCAAGCGTTTTGTTTTCCAATTCAATCAATCTGGAAAGGACTGCCATCCACGCTCGGGCAGGGGATATATCCTGATGCGCGCAAACGCCCGCAGGACATGAAGCGCGTCCGGCGCCTTCGAGTTTCAGCGATCCGGAGGGGGCGGCAGGCTCAGGAGAGCTTGTCTATGATCTGGAAATCGTGACCGTCGGCGCGGGACAGGTAGATCGTCATGTCCTTGCGGTCGTTCGAAAGGAAGCTGCCGCCGCGCGCGCTGCGATAGGAGACCGGGCCGGCGATTCCGCGCTGCCTGTTCTCCCGCATCGCGGCGTAGAAATGGATGCCCTCGTAAAGCGATTGCCCCAGCGCGTTGAGGACCGGCGGGCAGCCCGAATGCATGGAGCGGTAACGTTCCTTGAATTCTTCGTTCTCGGGCGTCGCGAGCGCCGAAAAATAGGAGGAGGCTGCATAGAGCCGCTTGGTGTTTTCCGCGCCGGTCGCCATCAGGATGTTCTCCTCGATGGCAGTGGAGAAACGGAAGATGTGCCGGTCCAGGCCCATTTGTCCGAACGCGCGATTGAACTCCACTGCGTCCTGCCCGACGAGTGACACCAGCACGATATCCGGCTTGGTCAGGGCGATCCGTTCGACCAGCCACTCCGCCTCTTCGAGCCCGAACGGCACGTATCCGTCGAAGGTGACGGTTCCGCCGCACTCGGCGAGGCTGCGCTTGGCGACCGCGTGAGACGAGCGTGGCCAGACGTAATCGTTGCCGATCAGCGCCCATCGCCGCGCTCTCAATTTGTGCGACAGATGACGGATCGCGGGCTGCAACTGGTCGGCGGGCGTCTCTCCGATCGTGTAGACGTTGGGCGTGTGCTCGTTGCCCTCGTAGAGCGGGGTGTAGACGTAGGGAATGCGGCCGCGCACGATCTTGTTGAGGCGCTGGCGCACGGAACTCACATTCATCCCGACTATGGCGCGGATGCTTCCCTCTTCGAGAAGGTCGCTCACCTCGCGTTCGAGCGCGTCGACCGCGGAGTCGTCGGAATTGAGAAAAAGCGGCGCGATCGCCTGCCCGCCCGTGCCCCGGTTGCGGTTGATTTCCTGGATGGCGAGCTGGGCGCTGGAGATGCAGGAAGGGCCCCAGATTCCGGCCGAACCGCTCATCGGAACGAGCACGGCAACGACATGTTCTTCGATGGTAGCGGGAACGCGCCGGCTGGATAGCGCAACCGGTGTCACAATATCAGATTCGTTTAGTCCGCTTGTCCGCCCCAGAACTCTCTCCACGGCGTTTGTTGTTGCCTTCCTCGGAAAACGGTCTAAATAGCTTTCCAATTCAAATACATTATGCCTATTTCATTTAGGGGCGCAACTGGTTCGGGCCGCGAGGACGACGCGAATATAATCCAGGAGGAAAGTCGTGCCTGATCAACATCATACCGACAGCCTGACCTACCTGATCGCAAGGCTGCACCGCTTCGCGCATGGCGAACTGGAGGCCCGGCTTCAGGAACAGGGCGCGAGCGTAGAGCAATGGCGGGTGTTGGAGCGTCTCGCCGGCCGCGACGGCTGTTCGATGGGAGAACTCGCCAACGACGTCCTCATGAACCACCCGGCGCTGACCAAGATGACTGACCGGATGGTCGCGAACGGTCTCGTCCATCGAGCTCCCGATCCGGCCGACCAGCGGCGCGTGCTGGTCTATGTCACCGAAAGGGGAGCGGTCGTGGCAGAAAGGCTGCGGCCCGTGGTGACCGCGCATGAAAAGGCGCTGAACAAGATGTTCGGCGCCGCCGCCGCGCGCGAGATCGCGGCCGCCCTGAGGGGCGCCAGCGCGGCATTGCAGGAACAGCTCTAGGTGCGACCGCTCGCGATGATCGCGCGCAGCGTCGCTGCCGTTGAGGGCGAGGCGGCGAAGCACGGCTTCGGCTTCGAGAGCTCGCCATCGGCAAGGAAATCATCCGTCTGGCCGCCGGCTTCCGAGACGATGAGCAGGCCGGCGACGCAATCCCAGGCATTCAGCACCGGTTCGTAGAAGCCGAGGTAATGGCCCGCCGCGACATGGGCGAGCGACAGCGCCGCCGAACCGTTGCGCATATAGCTGCCGCCATGAGCCAGCACCCCCGCGATCACCGAACCGATATGCGCGCTCAGTTCCGGCTTGCTCGCGCCGACGGCGAACAGTCCGCCCGAAAACGGCGTCGCGGAATCGATGCGGATCGGGGCGTCGTTGCAGAAGGCGCCATGGCCATGTCGCGCCCAGTAAAGGCGGTCGGTGCACGGTTCGAGGACGAGGCCCGCGACGGGCATCCCGTCTTCCAGAATGGCGATGACCACGCTCCACGAGCGCAATCCGTGCAGGAAGCAGCCGGTGCCGTCGATCGGATCGATGAGCCAGCGGTAGCGCGAAACGCCTTCCCTGCCGCCATGCTCCTCGCCGACGAACCCGTCGTCGTCGAAGCGGGCCCGGATCGCCGCCGTGATGAATTCCTCGACCGCCTTGTCGGCCACGCTGACGATATCCTGGCCGCTCGATTTCTCCTCGATGTCGAGCGTCCGGTAGCGGCCGAAATAGTCGAGCGCGATGCGTCCGGCTTCCCGGATGATTTCGCGCGCGGCATCGAGGCGGTCAGCGCATTGCCGTGCGCTCGGCGTGTTCTCCATTTGTGTATCTACCGCGAGACGTTCGGTTTCGGACGTGCCGTGGATCCGCGTTCCACCAGTGTCACGTCGATCATGATGTTCATGGGCACGTCCTCCGGCGTTTCGATGCGTGACACCAGGGCGGAGACGGCGGCGTCCGCCATGAGCCCGGTATCCTGCCTGACGGTCGTCAGGTCGTAGCTCAGCCAGGACGCCTCGGCGATGTCGTCGCACCCGACGACGCACAGGTCGTCCGGCACGCGGATATGCGACCTGTGGCGCAACCCGTCGAGGAAGCCGAGCGCAAGATAGTCGTTGACGCAGAAGATGCCGTCGACATCCGGGCCGGAGGCGGTAAAGGCCTCGGCCGCCTCAAGCCCGCCGGCATAGTTCTGCACCGCGCCCTGGAACTCGCCGGCAAAGTCGAGACCGAGATCGGCGCAGGCACGCAGGAACGCCGCCTTGCGCTCGCCGATCGTGTGCGACGGCCGCATCTGGCTCGCGATGCCGACGCACCGGCAGCCGGCTTTCCGGAGCGCCTCTGCCGCCAGACGACCGGCCTTTTCGGAATCGAGCGTCACGCCGGCCACGTCGCCGTCCATGGCCTGCTTGTTGACGAGGACCAACGGCACTCCGAAGGCCGCACACTCCTCGGCGATTTCGACCGGCGGGGTATCGGACGTGACGATTGCGCCGGAGACGTTGTAGTGCAGCATCATGTCGATGAGCCGCGAGACGTCCTGTCCGGGATCGGTCGGCAGCATGAAGGGGCGGTAGTCCAGCGCGACCAGACCGCGCGCGAGCCGGTCGACCAGTTCGGAGCGGAAGGAGTTGTCCATGTCCGATACGACGAGGCCGACGAGATGGGTGCGCTGCTGCGAGAGGCCGCGCGCCAGCATGTTGACCCGGTAGCCGAGTTGCTTGGCGGCGGCGATCACCCGCTCGCGCGTCTCCGGGGCGACACTGGCGCCCTCGGTAAAGGTGCGCGAAACCGCCGAGCGCGACACGCCTGCTGCCCTTGCGACATCGACCGAAGTCACCGGCCGTGCCGGTTTGCCGTTTCCCTCCACTTCGAATCACGCCCTCATGGTCATTTCCATGCATGATCTCCGCGCCGGCAGGCGGCAAGCAAGAGATCAGCCCGGTCGAGGTTGATCAGCGGCGGACGAAGCGCCGCAATCCGGTCGAAGACGGCGGGATCGTCGCCGAAATATTGCAGCATCGGCGTCATTCCGGCGCGAATGCACGCCTCGGCCAGGACGTCGTAACGCTCGAAAAGGATCTCCGCGACGGAAGGGTTCAGATGCGACTTGAGGGCGTCCGTCGAAGGATAGTCGCAATGCCGCGCCATGATTCGCACCTTTATCTGCGCCGTGGCGGACGCGGCCCGCATACTGTCCTGCAACGCCGGGTTGCCGGACCAGAAGAAGCAGTCGCCGAGAAAGCCCATGCCCTCGACGAAACGGGCGAGCCTGTTCCCGTCGACCGACTTGTTCTCGATATAGAGCTTGCGTCCATATGAGCGCGCAAGGTCGATCATTTCTCCGAGCAGCGGTATGCGCTCGCCGCGAAAATGCGGGGAAAACCGGGAACCGGCATCGAGCGCGCGCAATTGTCCCGCGGTCATCGAATCGACGCGCCCGGAACCGTCGGTGGTGCGCTCGACGGTCGGATCGTGAATGACCATCAGTTCCCCGTCGGCGCTTTCGCGCACGTCGAGTTCGACATAGTCGGCGCCCTGCTCGAAGGAAAGCCGCGCGGCCGCGAGCGTGTTCTCCGGCGCGAAGCGGTTGGCGCCGCGATGGCATACCAGTTGGATGCCGAGCGCTTGAACCGGGTCCAAGCGCGCCATCATTTCCGGATTGTTGGTGCAGATGCCGAGCACCGGCAACGCCTCGATGTCGTCCAGGACGGCGCGGCGCTCCTCGTGCCAGAGGACGATCCCGAGTCCGAGATCCTTTGCCCGGTTGATCAGGTCCGGCGTCACCAGATCCTGCGGCCGTTCCCCGCCGCGCTCCCAGCATAAATGGATGATCCCGGCGCCCGACCGCTCCGCGCAGTCGAACGGGTCCATGCCGAGCGGCACGAGAACCGCGAGCGGGAAGGGGC
>JBAQHA010000825.1:0-5010 GCA_049288075.1 Oricola sp. | reverse complement strand
ATCCTTTGGCTATCGGACAAAACTCGTCAGTGGAGCGCGAGTGACGAGCACGGAGTTACGGGCAGCGTTTGGACTGAAGGAGTCCGAACACCTCGTAGGATTCATCGCGCTCGGCAGTTTTGACGGGAAACCGAAGGAGACATCGCGAAGGACGGTCGATGAGGTTCTATCGATCTGGTTGGATTAAGGTCAAAAGCGGACGTCGTGCAGTCGGCGTCAAGATGTCTGTTTTGAGGCGCGGAGCTGCCGTTTGGCGAATGCCCAAGGTCGATTGTTGGCTTGGCCATAGCGCTTTTTGCGTCTTGCAGGCACGAGCAGTGATGAGCCCGTAAAACGCGCGTGGTAGGTTGCCGATAGTTGAGTCTCGAGCGAGCCCTCGGGATCGCGCTGAGGGATTCAAAGATCAAAGGCTGTCGGTCGTTTCACCTATCCGCTTCGCGATCAGCGGGCCAACCAGCCGCCATCGACAACAAGAACGTGCCCGGTCAAGTATGCGGCCGCAGCCGAGGCGAGGAACACGGCCGCTGCGGCGATGTCGGCGGGTTCGCCCCAGCGGCCGGCCGGAATGCGCTCCAGGATCTGTCGCGAACGCTCCGGATCGGCGCGGAGCGCCTTGGTGTTCTCGGTGGCGATGTAGCCCGGAGCGATGGCGTTGACCATGACGTTGTGGGGCGCCAGTTCATTCGCCATCGCCTTCGTCAGCCCGGCGACGGCGTGTTTGGCCGCCGTGTAGCCCGGTACGCGGATGCCGCCCTGGAAGGAAAGAAGAGAAGCAATGTTGACGATGCGCCCCGCGCCGCGCTCGCGCATCCGCCTTCCGGCCGCCTGCGACAGGTACCAGACGGCGTCGAGGTCCGAGGCCATCACCTCCCGCCAGTCACTCTGCGCATGTTCGTGGAAATCATCGCGGCGGATGATCCCGGCATTGTTGATCAGGATCGTGAGCGGGCCAAGCGCCGCCTCCGCCGTGTCGACCAGGCGGTCTGCGCCCTCAACGTCCATCCGCGACAGATCGACCGGCAGCGCCGCCGCCTTGCGGCCGGCCTTTTCGATCGCGCCGATCGTCTCGTCGCCGGGCCGACTGTGAACCGTGATGGCGACGTCGGCACCGGCTCGCGCGAGCGCGATTGCGATCGCCTGGCCGATGCCGCTCGCGCCGCCGGTCACCAGGGCGCGCTGGCCTTCCAGCCCGAACTGTTGCATCAGATAGGTCTCACTGGTCATGGGCGTTTCTCCAAGGATTTCCGGCAAGGCGATGGACAGGTTGCGGCAGGCTTTCGAAATCGGCGAACACCGCCTGGCTTTCGTCTCGCGCGAGGTGGAGGAGGCCGGCGACCATGCCGTCGAGCGTCTCGGTTTCGTTACGGACGACGGCGAGACGGTGAGGGGCGTTCTGACCCGTCCCTTGGCCGGGGGACCATGGCCCGGCCTCCTCTATATCCATGCCCACGGCGGGCGCTACGACATCGGCGCCGATGAGCTTCTCCTCGGACGCAATGCGCTGCTCGGTCCGCTCGGACCCGTCCTGGCGCGAGCCGGTTTCGTCACCCTGATGGTGGAAATGCCGGCCTTCGGGACGCGGGCCGCGCCGGGCGAGGAGAGCCGGGCCAAGGCCCTGCTCTGGCACGGCCGGTCTCTGGCCGGCCAGATGCTGGGCGAGCAACATGCGGCGCTTGACTGGCTGGCGGCGCGCGACGACGTGACGGCCGGGTTCATCGGAGCCTTCGGCATCTCGATGGGAGCGACGCTCGGCTACTGGCTGGCCGCCGTGGAACCTCGCATCGCCTGCGTTGCGCATCTGTGCTGCTTCGCAGATTTCGAAGAACTTGTCCGCGGCGGCGCCCATGACCTGCACGGCATCTATCTGACCGTCCCAGGCCTCTTGTCCCTTGCGTCGAACGGCAAAATCGCGGGTCGGATCGCGCCGCGGCCGCAATTGATCGGCATCGGCGACCGCGATCCCCTGACGCCGCCTGCGGCCGTGGACATCGCGCTCGCGCAGACGCGCCGGGCCTACGCGCACGCCGACGCGGCAGACCGGCTCGTCGTCGTCCGGGATCCTGACGGCGGTCACGCCGAGACGCCGGAAATGCGCAAGGCGGTTCTGGATTTCTTTCGTCGTCACCTTGTCGTCGCCGGAGCATCCGGCACGCGCTGACCGGCCGCGTCGAACAGGTGCAGGCGGGCGGCCTCGAAGCTGAAGCGGAACGACCCCTCCGGAAATTGCTCCTTCTGACCGGGCAGGACGGCGACCAGCTTCTGGCCGTCGCTCATCGTCGCGTGCACCACCGTTTCGGGTCCGAGCGGTTCGACGAGCGTCACCGCGGCCTCCATGCCGTCCTTGCCGGTCACCGCCAGTTCGTTCGGTCGCACGCCGAGGGTGACCGGCTCGCCGGCTTTCAGCGCCGACCCGTCGACGTCTAGCCTGGCCGAGAGCCCGCCGGCGCCTTTGACGGCGACGCCCTCGGAGCCGGCCTGCGCCACCGAGACCTGAAGGAGGTTCATGCGCGGCGCGCCGATGAAGCCGGCCACGAACAGGTTCGCCGGCGTGTTGTAGACGTCGAGCGGCCGCCCGACCTGCTCGATGCGGCCGGCCCGCATGACGACGATGCGGTCGGCGAGTGTCATGGCCTCGATCTGGTCGTGCGTGACATAGACCATCGTCGTCGCCAGCCGCTCGTGGAGCGCCGCGATCTCGGCGCGGGTCGAGATGCGCAGCTCCGCGTCGAGGTTGGAGAGCGGCTCGTCGAGCAGGAATGCGGTGGGATTGCGCACCACGGCGCGGCCGATCGCCACGCGCTGTTTCTGCCCGCCCGAAAGCTGGCCCGGCCGGCGGTCGAGATAGGGCGCAATGTCGAGCATGCGCGCGGCTTCGGCGATGCGTTCGGCAACCTCCGCTTTGGGCATGCGGATGTTTTCCAGCCCGAACGCCAGGTTCTGGCGCACCGTCATGTGCGGGTAGAGCGCGTAGGACTGGAATACCATGGCGAGACCGCGCTCCGCCGCCGAAACGCGCGTGACGTCTCGCCCGTCTATTTCCATCCTACCGCTTGTCGGCTGGTCCAGCCCCGCGATGAGGCGCAGCAGCGTGGACTTGCCGCAGCCCGACGGGCCGACCAGGACCAGCATCTCGCCATCGTCGATATCGAGGCTGATATCGTGCAGCACCTTCACCGCGCCGTAGGCGCGATCGACATTGGCGAGCGATATCCGTCCCATCGCGTTCCCCCCTATTTCAAGCCGCTGCCGGCAATGCCGGAGGCGATGTATCGCTGCAGGAAGACGAAGACCAGCACCACCGGGATCATGGTGACGACGGTCATCGCAAGGATGTAGTGCCACTGCACGTTGAGCTGTCCGGCATACTGGTTGAGGCCGACCTGCAGCGTGTAAAGTTCCTTGCGCGAGAGAACGACCAGCGGCCACAGGAAGTCGTTCCAGCGCCACACCACGGAGAAGATCGCCAGCACCGCCAGCGCCGGCCCGGCGAGCGGCAGTATGATGCGCCAGTAGATCTGCCACTCCGAGGCATGGTCCATGCGCGCGGCGTCGAGCAGTTCGTCGGGAATCGTCAGCATGTACTGCCGGAGCAGGAACACGCCGGTTGGCGTGGCGACAGTCGGCAGGATGACCCCCCACAGCGAATCGAACAGCCCCACCGCGCTGACCACGGAATAGAGCGGCACGAGAATGACGGAAAGCGGCACCATCAGCGTCGCGACGATGAGCAGCATCACCGCGTCCCGGCCCTTGAACTTGTATTTCGACAGCGCGAAAGCCGCCATCGAGTTCGTCAGCAGCGTGATGATCGTCGCCATTGCGGTGACGAATACCGAGTTGCGGAGATAGAGCAGGAAATCGTTGCGCTGCAGCGGCACCACGTAATTCTCGCCGGCAAAGGAAACGGCGCGCTGGGGCGCGCGCTGGGCGATGTTGACCTTGACGACTTCGCCCGGGTTCTTCGGATCGACCATCTGGGCGACGGTTCCGATGCGCCGCACCTGCGCCATCTGTTGTTTGCTGCCGTCGGGCAAGGTGACGGTGTAAAGGTCGAGCGGTTCGTCGTAGCCTTCCACACGAACCTGCTCGATCGCCATGGGCAGGATCGTCGGCGGGAATTCGGCCAGCGCCGCCGGCGTCTTGAACGACGAGAGCACCAGCCAGATCGCCGGGCCGAACATCAGGATCACGCCGCCGATCAGCCACGTCCAGGTGACGATGTCGGTCCAGTGCCAGCCCTTTCCTCCGCGCCGGCGCAGGATGAACGTTGCCATGCGACTCATTTGCGCTCTCCCGCCTTTTCGTTGCGCCGCCCCAGTCCGAGCTGGGCCAACGTCAGCACTACGAGGATCAGCCCCATGATGATCGAGGCGGCGGCGGCAAGGCCCGGATTGCGCAGCAGAGACGCGAAGCCGACCTCGTAGATGTATTGCGTCAGGTAAAGCGTCGACGTGCCGGGTCCGCCGCCGGTCAGGACGTAAGCCTCGTCGAAGATCTGGACCGCGCGGATCAGCGCCAGCACGATGACGACAAGCAGGTTCGGCATCAGCAGCGGCAGCGTGATGCGCCGGAACACCCGCCCGGGCCTCGTGCCGTCCATTTCGGCGGCTTCGTAGAGGTCGCGCGGGATCGCCTGCAGGCCGGCAAGCAGAATGAGCGTGTAGAATCCCATATGGGCCCAGACCGACACGCCGACCGAGGCCAGGAAGGCATAGAGACGGTCGGTCAGCCAGACGTGGGTATCGAGCCCGAGCCCGTAGAGGACGAAATTGAGCAGGCCCTCGCGCTGCAGGATCCAGCGCCAGATGAGCCCGACCACCACCGGTGAGAGGAGAACCGGGAAAAAGAAGACGGCGCGCCAGAATCCCCGGCCGGCTATTTCGCGGTTGAGGATCAGCGCCGTGATCATCGACACCACCGTCATCGTCGTCACCTGCACCACGACGAAGGTCGCGGTGTTGCGCAGCGCTATCCAGAAAAGGTCCTCGCGACAGGTAACCGGCTCAAGAT
>JBAQHA010000824.1:0-7436 GCA_049288075.1 Oricola sp. | reverse complement strand
GGACGTAGCGGTGGCTACGCCCCGGCTCGCCCTCGATCAGGTGGTCGATCCGGTCGGTGTTGAACAGCGACGTTCGCCGCTTGACGCCGTGGACCTCGTAGCCCTTGTCGAGGAGAAACTCCGACAGATAGGCTCCGTCCTGGCCCGTGACGCCCGTGATCAGTGCCTTCTTGCGTGTCGTGGCCAAGCCGCTCTCCCGAAACTCTCGCAATGCTCCGAGCGCCATAGGCTTGCGCTCGGCCAAGGTCAACGATTGACGGACCTTATACCTGCCCGGAAGCCTTGCCGATTCCTGCCCTGGCGCGCTCCTCGCGCAGGCGGTGGGCGCGCGCCGTGCTTCGCGCTTCCTTCAGTCGCGCCAGCCGGAGGTCGAAATGCGGGTCGAGCAGCAGGATCGCGCGGCGAAGCAACGCCTGGCCTCGGCTGCCGCGATAGCCGTCCTCCGGCACGAAGGAGCGTTCCGAATAGACCAGCCTTTCGCGCCGGCCCGCCGCCGCGTCGGGGGCGGCCTCGAAAGCCTGCCGCGCGACGCGGGCCAGCATGCTCATCAGGTTGTAGTGGTCGAGAATGCGCCGCCGCGCTTCGGCGATGTCGTCGAGGGCGGTCTCGTATTGTCCGCCCTCGACCGCATGGATCATCCGCGCGAGTGCCGCGTTGAAGTCCGTGAGGTCGAGCGGCATGTGGCAGCCGGCCGGAAGATCGTCGCCAACATTGCCGCAACCCGAATAGAACGGGAAGGTCCAGCAGAGCAGGGGGTCGGACAGTTTCTCGGTCCAGCTGAAGTCGCCATCGCCGTTTTCGAGCGCCAGATGGTACTTGTAGGGTTCCAGCGCCTCGCGCTTGTCGCCCACGTAGCGGTGCCCCGATCCGTACAGGTCGATGCGGTCCGGAATGCGCTGCCGCAGGAAATCGATGAATTCGAGCCGCTTCTTGTGGTAGGGCGTCGAAGCCTTCCGGCTGGTGACGATGGAAATGCGGTCGCTTGTCTTGCGCGGCGGCCGCAGCCCGGAAAAATAGTCGTGGCCGGCCAGGTTCGGATGATCCGGCTCCTCGTCGTAGTCGATGCCGGCGTACCATTTCGAGCAGTAGTTGGCGCGGATCGTCGGCACCGCCAGCGGCTCAGCGCTGGTCGTCAGCACGAGGCCGAACTGGTTGAGAAACGCCGGGTTGTAGCGGTGGATCGGATCGGGCTCGCCGGCGATGAAGGCGGTGCGCTCCTGCGGCAATCGCGTCGGCACCGAGAACGACGCGCGCGTGTAGACGATCAGGACGTCGGCGTCCGGCGACGTTTCGAGCCCGAAGGAAAACGTGACGCCATCGACCGCGTTCGAATTTCCGGGCGCCTGTTTCAGGAACATGCGCGCATCGCCGCCGTAGAATACGTGGGCGCGGATCGTCGGATAGGCGGTTGAGTTGGTCAAGTGTCTGCCTGTCGTTTGGAACGTGCCTCGCGCCTGTCAGCGAAAGGCGACCTTGCGCCAGCTCTTGTCGGAGACGGCGTTCGAGACGCGGCGCTTCAGGCTGAGGGCGAGCTTGCGAAACGGCCTTTGGATCTCGGTCAGCAGCTTGGTGAGCTTGCGCTTGTGCGCCCTGCGCTCCGTGCGAAGCATGCTGCCCATGCCGGCGTCCGACGAACTGATCTTGGCGAGGATGGAATCCTGGATCGCCACGGCGTCCTCGACCTGGAAAACGCTGAGCGACGACAGCGCCGCGTATCGGCCGCCGGCGGCCTTGCTGCGCAGAGCGGGATTGAACATTACCTGGTCCACGGCATCGGCAAAGCGCTCGGTGTTGTCCAGCAGCAGCCGGGCGGTCGCGCGCGTCAGCGCGTAGGCGCCGGTCCCGGTATGGACCGTGTGGAGCCGCCTGATGGAACGTCCGGCGAAAACCGCGGCGACCTCATCCTCGAGTCGGGTCGGCTGGCGCACGGTTTCGAGCTTCACGATGTCCGCTATCGCCGGGAACCACGCGCCGCTTTCCAGGAACGGCTTCGCGTCGGCGGAGAAATGGATATCGTCCTCGAAGACGCAGCAATGCCCGTGCTGGGACGTGTCCAGGAAGTGCTTCCAGGCCGCTCGGTGGCTAAGAAAACAGGCGATCTCTCCCTGGTTGAGCGGATAGAACTCGGGATCGAAGGCCCGTCCCCTTGCGATCGTGTCCGGCGACAGGGTCCGCCCGTCCGCGGCCACGATGCGCGTGTAGGCAAGTCCGAAAGCCGCCATCTGCCCGGCGAAATGCTCGAGGCGGTCGGGCTGGCTGTCGAGATTGATCACCAGAATGTCCATCGGTTTTCCCGCCCGTCGGAGAATGTGCGGCGGTTGGCGCGCATCGCCGATTGGTTATTGGCTGGCCAAATCGATTGCAAGACGTTTTCGCCCGCCGCCCGGTCGCCGGCATGGCGCGCTCGGGAGCCGTCCCTCAGTCGACGTAGAAGATCTCGAACTCGGTCAAGGCGGGATCGTGGGCGGCATTCATCCGGCGGAGATCCCGCGTCGCCCCGGCGATGGGGATCGGCGGCCCGGCATGGTGCAGCGACGACATGGAGATTTCCACCGTGTTCGGCACACCGTTGTCGCTGACGCCGTCGGCATTGCTGGCGGCCGTGTTGTCGAGCCCCATGAATTCTCCCATGACCGACAGGAACACCATGACTTCGCGCATGTGGGCGGACAGGTCGTGGAACGTGACCGTCAGGCCGGAGAGGAAGTCGTTGTTCTCGATGATTTGGTCGAGCAGTCCGTATTCTTCGCCGTCCAGCGCGCATTTCAGGAACAGGGTGCCGGGCTCTGGATCGAGTTGCGCGATCGCCTCGTTCAGCGGGATTTCGCTGTCACCCTTTCCGACCGGCTGCTCGCAGTGGACGAAAGACCGGTTTTTGCCCCCGAAAAGCGTTTCATAGTTCCTGTGATATTCGACGATGCGGGAGCGCCGCTGCCTGCGGAAAAACAGGTTGCCGACCCGCGCCCGAAACGCTGCCTTGCGCAACTCGTCGCCATGCACGGACGGGTCGTGGCAATGAAGCTTCGCAAGCGGCGCCATCGCCGCGAAATCCAGTTCGAATTCGCAATTGGGGCCAAGGCCGAGGGACAGAAGGTATCTGGCGTTGGCGATCGCGTCGGTCGATATGACATAGCCGCCGCCATGTTCGCAGCCGAGCCGGATCACGTCGGCCATCTCGCGCGGCTTGAACGGCGCCGGCAGGAAACATGCCTGTTTTCTCTTGACCTTGAAGATCATGTCGCTGTGCGGATTTCCCCGTCTTTGCCTCACAATGCCATGGCGCCAAGGCTTGCGCGAGGGCCGCGCGATGCGTTGTCCTGCGAATGCAGGGGATTACCGGAACGGAATCCGGGCGGTTTTACGGCCGGTCAGCCGATCGAACAATAATCCCTTGAGGAGAAGCTTCCGTTTTTCCCATTCGCGGACAGCTTTCTGCCGGAGCCGTGGCAAACCTTTCACGAAATTGGCGTTGCGCGTCTGGTGGAGAATGGACGGCAGTTCCACCGTTTGCGCCTGTTTCGGTGCGACCGCGCTCTGGATGCACAGCGCCGGCGCCATCTGCAGGACGTCGAAGCCGCAGAAATCGGCGCAGCGCGGTTCGAAGAGGGTGTAGTCGACGGCGAACCGGAACGGCTCCGTGCGGGCATGCAGCGCCGCGGCCGCCTTCCTCGAAACGATATAGGCGCCCGCGCCTAGATGCACGTGGCGCAGCCGCACGATGTCCCGTCCGAGCACCGACGTGATCGGCCGCCGATCCCAAACCGTGTGGCGGCGCACCGTTTCCAGCCGGATCAGGTCTGCCGACGCCGGCACCCAATCCGTGTTCCCGAGGATTTCCCGGGCGTTTTCCCCGAACAGTTCGTCGTCCTCCAGCACGAGCGCGAAGGGATCGCTTTCCTCCGCGATGCGCTGCCAGACGCGCCGATGGCTCATGAAGCAGGCGATGGTGCCGTTGTCGATCCGCTTGTCCCCGGGCGCGGGAGTGTAGGCGCGGTGGATCTCTTCCTGCGTCAGCCCGCGTCCGTCGACGGCGGCCACGCGCTCGTGGTCGAGGCCGAGTCCGTCCAGCGTTCGCACCATGTAGTCGAGCCGCTCGGGCGAGCGGTCGAGATTGATGAAATATGCCTTCATCGGCGTTCCAGCGCCCGCGAATATGCGTCGCGCCCGAGCGCCCGGTCCTCCAGCACCCTCAACGCCGTGGCGCCGGGATTTGTCCGCGACAGCGGAACGAGAAAACGGTTGAACACGAAGCGAATGAAGCGCCGCCGCCGCGCGTCATCCGGTTCCCAAGTGCTGATCCGCGAGAACGCCTCGGTCAGTGACGCCCGGTCGTGCGCGCGCAGGACGAGGCCGTCGATATCGTAATGCGCTTCGCCCAGGATGATGAGCTTCTTGCCGAGCGTCAACGCTTCCAGACCGACGGTGGAGTTGACGGTGATGACGGCGTCGGCGCCTTCCAGCAGGTTGCGCGTCGCGGCGCCGTTGGCGAAGTGGATGCGCGGATGCGCCGGCACCCGCGGCTGGATCGACAGCGGGAAGCTCGGATGTTCCTTGATGACGAAATGGCGGTCGGAAAACGCGTCCGCCAGCGCGGCGATTTCCGTGTGCATTTGCACCATGTCGCCGATCCAAGGCGACAGCGCCAGGATCTGCATGTCGCTCGGCACCTGCAAAGGCACGAAGACATAGGCCGCCGGCAGGTCGGTGGGGGAGGCGGGTTGGCTTCCGTCTGGCAGTTTCGAGGCGCGTATCTCGAACGTCTCCGGCCAGCCGTTGCCCAGCGCCTCCTCGCTCAGCCCGTCATAGAATGCGGCCTCGCGCGGCAACGTCGACAGCGCGTTGATGCCTCGGGGATCGGCCTGCATCGTATTCGGGTAGAAGCCGTTCTCGAGGAACAGCCGCGGCATCGACAGCGCCTCGGCGGCGAGCGCCAGCAGCGCGTTGGGCGAAAGATAGCCGTTGAAAACGAGGACGGTGCGGGACGTGTCGGTCGCGAGCGCACCGTAAAGGCGGCAAAACGTCCTTCTCACGCCGCGCCGGTACAGCGCCCGGTACGTTCGGGCGACAAGGCGGCTGGCAAACAGCCTTGGATAGCGGATGCGCCGCCGCGTCACGTTGCGCTCTGCGATGGCGTCGATCTCGCGGACGAGATCGGGACTGAGGTCGATGTCCGGGTCGCCTTGCCGGGAGGAGGGCACGATTCCGTCGCAGCGTTCGCCGAGCACCTCCAGCAACGGCCGCGTATTTCCCGTCGATATCGCCACGAAACGTATCGTCATAGGCCGAATTCGATCCCCGCTGCGACGCTGTCGTAAACGGCGTTCAGTTGCCTGACCTCTCTTTCGAGGGAAAACGCCGCCTCGACGTGGCGGCGCGCATCTACTCCCATTTTCGTCCGCCTTGTGTCGTCATGCATCAGCCTTTCGGATGCCGCGCGCATCGTCGCCGCTTCCAGGTCGCGGAGTATATGGCCGGTCTCGCCTTCCACGATCAATTCCGAAAATGCACCCACATCGGTCGCGATGACGGGAACGCCGCAGGCCATGGCTTCCAGCGGCGTCAGCCCGAACCCTTCCCAGCGCTGCGGCGCGATGAACAGGTCGAGCGCCTGGTACCAGCGCTCGATATCCCTGTGCTCGCCGACGAACAGGATGCGGTCGGAGAGCCCTTCGCCGGCGATGTGCGCGCGCAACTCGGCCTCGAAGCCCTTGTGTTCGGCTGTCGTGCGCCCGGCGATGATCGCGATCCAGTCGGGCATCGCCCTGAGCGGCGCAAACAGCGCCTCGGCGAAAAGGTCCGTGCCCTTCTGCCGCCTGATGCGGCCGAAACAGCCGACGATCTTACTCCCGGGCGAAAGGCCGACGGCCTTCTTCGCCGCCGCGCGGTCCGCCGGCGGATGGAAGCGGTCGAGGTCGATGCCGTGATGGATCACCGTCGAGGACCGCTCCAGATAGGCCGCCGTCTTGTGCGAGGTGGAGATCACCGCGTCGACGCGCGCGATCAGCCATTTCGTGAAGCGCTTGTGGCGACGCTGCGAGGCCGAGGTGAAGACGATTCTGATCGGCATCCGCAACACGTCGCGCAGGATCAGGCCGCCGACGATTTCGGTGTTGCGCCGCGCGTGCCAGACCCGAAAACGCCGGTCGGCCGGGCGCTTCCACAGGCGGACGAGGTCGCGGTAGCGCATCCGCGCGACCGTCTCCGGCAGGCCGGGTCCGAAGGCCGCGATACTCAGTCCCGCCGCGCGCTGCGCCGGGATCAGCTGGACGATGGTCGAGGTGACGCCCGAGAGCCGCCGCTTGAAATTCGGCGCGATCACGTCGGGCAGGCCGCTTGCGGCCGCATCTCCGCTGTTGCGCTGCGCCATGGTCGAGAGCGGCCTCTCCGCGAATGTGCTCCGCCGTCAGATGAACTTTACGGTGACGATCTCGTAGCCACGCGCGCCGCCCGGCGCCTGCACTTCGATCGTATCGCCTTCTTCCTTGCCGATCAGCGCGCGCGCGATCGGTGAGGAGATAGAGATGCGTCCGGCCTTCACGTCGGCTTCCTGGTCGCCGACGATCTGGTAGACCCGCTCTTCGTCGGAGTCCTCGTCGGCGAGCGTCACGGTCGCGCCGAACTTGATCTTCGAGCCGGACAGCTTCGAGATGTCGATCACCTCGGCCCGGCTGATCAGGTCTTCGAGTTCGCCGATGCGGCCCTCGTTATGCGATTGCGCTTCCTTTGCGGCGTGGTATTCCGCGTTCTCGGACAGGTCGCCATGGGCGCGCGCTTCGGAGATCGCCTCGATAATGCGCGGGCGTTCTTCCTGCTGCCGCCAGCGCAATTCCTCGCGGAGCTGCGCGAACCCGTTCGCGGTCATCGGCGCTTTTTCCATCCCGGCCTACCCTTTTCTTTTTGGCCCCGTATTCTCGTGCCGCGCTCGGCGGCACAAAATAAAACGGCCCCCGGAGCGAGCGCTCAGGAACCGCTTCGTGAGTTCGTCGCCGACTATAATGCGATTCATGACCCTTGCAAAGGGTGCCCGATCGGGCGGTGGATTTCGGCGGATCGCGCCGGTCAGAACCCATGAAACAGCATGTCGAGCGCGGCGACGATGCGGTCGTGTTCGCACGCTGGTTTCGACGCCTTGGCGCGCCATCAGAACATGCGGTGATTTGCGAGCGGCAGATCGTTTTCCGCGACCCATCGGTTCCAGTCGGCAATGGCCTCGGCGTTCTCATCCTTCCAGCGGAGGTATTTTCCCTCCCGCACTGCCTTGGCGATGCCGTCTTCTGCCGCGCGCGAGATATTGATGTCGAGCGCTTTCGCCTCCGCGATCAGGTCGGCCGAGACGGACAGGTTGGCGCTGGAGCGCCTGGAAGTCTTCATCTCGTTCATGCGCATAAACTGTGCGCATGAGGTGAGAGCGGCAATCACACGAAATAGCTCTGCAG
>JBAQHA010000823.1:0-2960 GCA_049288075.1 Oricola sp. | reverse complement strand
ACCAATGGATCGTCGGAAAGCGAGCTCTCGGAATAGACCGAAATTCCATGGCATTGGCCGGTCAGTCCGTAAACGGCGAGAAGCTCGCGCAATTGCGCCGGCCAAGCCGCACCCGGCGTGAGGATGGAGAAACTGCCAAGAGACGCCGCAAGGCGTGCAGAGCTTTCCAGCAGGCCGAAGACCGGGACGTCGACCGCCTCGCGCAGCGCGCCGAGGCCGGGTTCCCCGAAACAGGCAAGAACAACCGCATCAGGCCGTGCACGCTTCTCATCTGCAAAGCGGGCTTCAACATGGTCGAGAATATGGACAGCTGATCGCGCCACATCGCGTCGTGTGACAATCTGTCGGGGAGACGCCGCCACTGTTTCCGCCTCCAAAATGACCTTGCCAGCGATTCTGACATCGGCGAGCCCGGCGAGACGTCTTGTAAGTGCTTCGTTCGAATTTCCGTTCAACAGGTGAAGTAGCGGTTTCGTCACGACATGCGCCCTCCGGAAACAGGCGGCCAGCGGTGACCGAATCCCGCTGCTTCGAGGCGGCGCGCGGCATTAAACAGTAGTGCCTCCTGACCGGGCCGGGCAACGAGCTGGATGCCAAAGGGCAGATCTTCCGCCGTCCAGCAGATTGGAAAGTTCAGCACCGGGAAGCCGACCAGCGAAATCAGGAAGGTGCAGGCGAGATAGTCGATGATGGATTCCATCTTCCGACCGCCGACCTCAAGCACGTCTTCCTGCTCATTGGAAAAAGGCAGCACCGGTGCCGAAGGCAGGGCGAGGAGATCGACGTCTGAAAAGAAGTTGACGAAATTCCGGTAGACGGCAGAGCGCTCCGCTTCGGCGGCTAGATATTCTGCAGCGCTGATGTCGCGTCCTTCCCGAACATTCCAGACGAAAGAAGGTGTGAGCCTGTCCGAATGCGTTTCAACCAAGCTGCCGAAATTGAACCATGATTCCGCAGCGCGCAGGGTCTTGAACGCCTCGATGCCGCCACGAACATCCGGGGCTTTCTCTTCGCTGTCACCCAGAACGCGGCCAAGGATGTCGACAGCTTCCGCGAATGCGGTCGCGACAGCCGCGTCGACCGGAAAAGCGCCGCCGAGATCGGTCGAGACCGCCAAACGCAGGCGTGCTGGGGCAGGTTCCGCGGCAGGCAGATGCGATACGGGATCGCACCGCTCGGGACCGGCCAATACCTGCAAGGCAAGTTCGATATCGGCCGTGCTGCGAGCCATGACGCCCTGGGATGCAAGCGTGCTACGCGCGAGTATCCTTTTCGGTTCGGGTATGCGGCCCGGCGTCGGCCGCAGAGAGAGGCAGCCGCAGAACGAGGCCGGGGTGCGTACCGATCCGCCGAAATCCGTCCCGAGGGCGATCGGCACCATGCCGGTAGCGACTGCCACCGCGCTACCGCCGCTTGATCCGCCCGAGGTCAGAGCCGGGTTCCAGGGATTTCGAGTTGGCCCGCATAGCCGATTGGTGCAGACCGCGCCGAAGCCGAACTCCGGAGTGTTGGTCTTGCCGATGATGATCGCACCGGCTGCCCGCATCCGCTCGACCGACAGGGCGTCTTCGCCCGGGATGTTGTCGCGACAAAGGTCCGATCCATGCGTGGTACGCAGCCCTTTGGTGTCCGTTAGATCCTTAACCGCGATAGGGACGCCGAGAAGTGGCGGCAATCGGCTGTGAGGCGCGGAGGCGCGCAGACGATCAGCTTCATCCGCCGCCGCAAACGCGCCCTCGGCGTCCACCGTGACAAGGGCTGCAAGCTGTCCGTCGAGCAGGGCGATACGCCCAAGACTGGACGAGACAGCCTCCCTTGCGGTCAGCTCGCCAACGGCAATACGCGCGGCCAGTTCGGTCGCGTCAAGATCCGAGGGACTCATCGTCATAAGACGAGCTCAAGGAAGAAAGGCGAGTGCGCGCACCGGCGAACCGGAACCCCTCTTGATACGCAACGGGATGCCCTGGAACTGGAACTCGCCAACGCCGATCACACTCTCCAGATTGTTAAGCCATTCATAGTGCACCATGCCGAGATCGCGGCAGATGCGGTGATTGACGAAGAGATTTTCGTCCACCCGGTCCGTCGACGGTCCCTCTACGCCGTGGACCCGTGAACCGCGCTCATGCAGCCAATAGGTCGCCTCGGCAGTGATCTGCGCATTGTTTGAACATATGCTGTCGTTCGGCCAATGGCGCGCATTAAGGCCGGTGCAGATCAGGACAATGTGCCCGTCCACTCGCACACCTGCCGCGTTTTCGGCTGCTTCCATATCTTCGCGCGTAACGTCTCCACGGTCGCCGACATGGCGCAGGTCGAGACAGACTGCCTTGCCCATGAACATTTCGACCGGCATTTCGTCGATCGGCGCGCCGTCGGGATTGTTGTGAAACAGGGCATCGATATGCGTGCCTGTATGATCGAGCATACTCATGTAGGTCGTGGTGAATGTCAGGAGGTCATCGGGGGTGCCCTGCCTGAGTTTCTTCGATCCTTCATGGGTGGTGTGCGGCACGATAACCGGCCGAGCCAGGCGGCCGAGCGCCGGCATGGCGTCTTCCAGGGGAAGGGTGAGATCGACAATTCGGGTCATCGGATTGTTCTTTCTGTTTGTTGGGCCGGCAACCGCGCGAGAGCGCCGCTCCAGTCGGACAGGGCCGTAACCGGATATCCGCACGCCCTCAGCGCTCCCCACAGGCTGACCACAACCGAATCCAGGATCGGGATGCCAAGCCTCCGTTCCGCCTGTGCCGCGACTGAAGCGCCGTCGAGATTGGTGCAAAGTATGATGATTGCATCCGGTTCTGCCGTCGCCACAACATTGATTGCGCGTTCAACCCGTTCCCGGGGTACGTTGCCGAAACTGAAATTGTCGCGCAGGCCAAAATGCGCTTCAGCGGTGATGGGCAGGCCGAGAGTGGCGAACCTTTCCATAATCCTGGTCTGGACATCGTGAGTAT
>JBAQHA010000822.1:0-2040 GCA_049288075.1 Oricola sp. | reverse complement strand
GTGTAGGGATGATTGGCGTCGCGCAGCTTGGCGGCGATCGCTTCCACCGGTGCATCTTGCATGCCCATGACGCCGGGGATGCCGGTAAAGTGGCTCCCCTTGCTGTAGATGCCGTCTTTGCCTTGATAGTCCCAGCCATGGCACTCCTTGCAGCGCCATGTGCCTTCACCTGTCTGTTCGGTGTTGACCGACACCGGATAGGCCGGATTGGTCCCTTCCGGGGCGTCCCTGTCGAGCGCTTCCCACCAATTGTCATAGATGCGTCCGCCAGCGGCGATGGTCCACTCCACGGAAGGGACCTGCGGCGCGCCATGCACGAATTCCTGCTGATGCGGGCCGTGCTCCTGCGGCGTGACGACGACCTGCGCCAGCGCCGGCGTGGCCACCATCGCGCTGGCCAATGCAAGTGCCCGCGCCGATTTTTTCATGATCCTGTTCATGGATTTTCCCTCCCGATGCCCCACCGATTGCTCCCTCCCTGTGCCGCCCTCTTCCCTCTTCGGGCTCACTCGCCCGCTCTGGCTTCCTGCCACATCGCACGCCTCCAACACGCGCCCTCCGATTGCTGATCCTGGAGCCTCGGCGACCGCGAAGACAGGTTCGGAACCAAGAATACAAGACGATGACGGCGATGCGTGCAAGGCTTGCCGGGCGCGGCGGGACGGTGTCTATTTCTTTGGTTTATTGCGTTAGAACTTTCGATTATGAAAACTGACAGGCTTGCTGGATGGGAACGGTCCTGCGGGGCCCGAGGCCAAGGCGGAATTGTCCCGTGGCCGGTGCCGGGAGGATAGACGGCAAACGACGGAGAAGAAGCGGCTGGGAGGCGCGGGGCGATGGACGTCAAGGCACAGGATTCGCGAAACGGTTTGGCGCCGGGTCGTGCGCCCGCGGGATTGAAAACGCCCAGATTGATGATAGCGCTGGCGGCGATCCAGGCGTTCTGCGGCACGGTTTTTTCAGTCGACATTCTATATGAATCGCATCTGGAATTCTTCAACGAAGAACCGATCGACTCGGTCGAGACGATACATCTGGGGACGGAAGTTCTCGCGGTACTTCTGCTCTATTCCGGCTATGTGATGGCGCATCGGGAGTTCTTAAGGTTGAGGGCGGCCAAGTACGGCAAGGATCTGCTGCTGGAATCGCTGAGCGGCCAGTTCGACAATGTCATCCAGATTCAATTTTCGGAATGGCGGCTGAGCCGGTCGGAACGTGATATCGCATTGCTGTCGTTACGCGGTTTGCGCATCAGCGAAATCGCCGAAATCCGGGCGACCAGCGCTGGCACCGTCAAGGCTCAGTTGCACAGCATATTCCGCAAGTCCCGCCTGCACACCCGCACCGCGTTGCTGGGCTACTTCATGGAAGAATTGCTGGATTGCGCGGCGCATCGGATACAGTCGCCTGCGGCATAGCTGAACCCGCATGGCGTCTCGCCGAGTCAGGCGAATGTGTTTCCGGTCCCCGCATGATCACCGCCGAGACCATGGCCGAGATGAAGCGCGTGCTCACCGATATCCAGATCGGCAAGAACAAGCTGGTCGACAAGGCCAAGAACTGACGACTAGTCGGTGGTCAGTTGTCGGCAGTTATGAGACTAGAGGGCCGCGGGGGAATCCGCGGCCCGAAATGATTGGGAGCGCCATGACGATCGCAAACGACATCGAAATGCTCAAACGCCAGGAAGAGGCCCTGCGCTTCGACCGGTTCAACGAGGACGACGCCTGGACGCTCGGCTCGATGATGCGCGCCCGCGCGGTCGAAGAGGGGCTTGCGCTCGTCATCGACATCCAAGTCGCGGGACGGCGGCTGTTTCATACGGCGCTGCCCGGCACATCGCCCGACAACGGCGAGTGGGTGCGCCGCAAGATCAATGTCGTGACGCGCCTCTACAAGTGCTCCTACCGCGTCGGCCGCGAACTGGCGGCCTCGGGCGCGTCGCTCGACCAGTCGCGGGGCGTCGAGCCGATCGACGTCGCGCCACATGGCGGGTGCTTCCCGATCCATATCAAGGGCACGGGCGTCGTCGGGACGGTT
>JBAQHA010000821.1:0-1569 GCA_049288075.1 Oricola sp. | reverse complement strand
CTCCTTTGGTTATGATTCCCGTTCAGCCCATCGCTTTCGAGCCGGTGTAATTGATCATCCACGGCGTGCCGTAGCGATCGGTGAGCATCGCAAAGCGCTCGGCCCAGAAGGTCTCGCCGAGCGGCATGGACACCTGTCCGCCCTCCGAAAGCGCGGCGAAGACGCGGTCGACTTCTTCCAGCGACGACGGCGAGACCGAGATCGAGAAACCCTGCGGCTTGGAGTAATACTGGTCGGGCGCGTCGGAGGCCATCATCGTGGCGCCGCCGAGCTTCATCGCCATGTTCATCACCAGGTCGCCGCCGCCGGGCATGCGCGACTCTGCGTCCGGCGCGGAGTCGTTGCGGAAGATGCCGAGGATTTCGCCGCCTAGCGTGTCCGCGTAGAAGCGCATCGCTTCTTCGCAATTGCCGTTGAAATAGAGATAAATGGTCGGTTCCATGGGGTCTCCTCTCAGGGGTTAGAACGGGCGAACAGCAGTTCGATGTAACGGTGCAGGTGGTCGACCATGTCGCGGGCGACCCGCGGCCCGCCCTCGGCCTTGGCGAGGATGAAGCCGCCCTGCAGCACCGCCTGGGTGAATAGCGCCAGGCTTTCCGGCGTCCAGTCGGCGTCCGGGCAGCGTTCGGCCTTCGCCGCCGCGATGTCGCCGACCAGCGTCGCCGCGTGGCCGAAGATGGAGTCGCGCGCCGCGTCCCGGATCGCCGGGTGCGAGATATGGGTCTCCTGCGCCATCGTCCCGGCGACGCAGGTGAATTCCGGCGTTTCGCCGTCGATCAGCGCCTTGCGGAAATCGACATAGGCGATGAGCCGGTCATACGGATTGGCGGGTTCGTGGTAGGGCGCCGTCTCGAACAGCTTGCCCGTCACCTCGGACCAGCGCTCGGCAGTTGCGACCGCCAGATCCTCCTTGCCGGAGAAGTGGTGGAAGAAGGCGCCCTTGGTCACGCCCGCCGCCTCGCAGACATCCTCCACGCGCGTGCCGGCGTAACCCTTCTCGCGAATGACATTCATGGCCGCGTCAAGAATTTTCAGGCGGGTCGGGTGCGACGGTGCGGAAGTTGTTTGTATACTCATATCTCTCCATACCAACCAGTCGGTATGTTGTCAATCGGCCCGAAAATCGACCACGGCCCCTTTGACAGTCGCGTTCCCGCTTGTCAGAGAGACTCTGCATTCCTTGGGGGCGGTTTTATGACGAGGGCAACGATGGGCGCGCTGCCGCGGAGTATCTGCGCGGCTTTCGTGCTGTCGCTCGCCCTGTTGGCATCCGGGTGCATTACCGAACCCGGCGATCCTCCCGCCTTGTCTTCCATCGGTCCCGCGCCAAGCTGCTGCGCCCGTCCGGAACGCTATCCCGCCTGGCTCGAGCGGCTGGTCGAACCCGGCGCGCCGGTGCTCGTGCCGATCATTGGATCGATCGAATTCCGCGACGGTTGGCTGGAGCGTCACCGCGATGCGCAGGCCCATATCGCCAAACGCCTGCGCCCGCTCGATGTCATCGCCGTCGTGGCGGACGGCCGCGCCAGCCTCGTGCCGGGCCTGTTCGATCATGTCGCGGTCTATGTC
>JBAQHA010000820.1:0-7490 GCA_049288075.1 Oricola sp. | reverse complement strand
GTCGGGGTAGAGCAAATTGTATTGCTGGAACGAGAACCAGAGTGTCATCACCAGCGGAACGACCATCCAGATCAACAGGAAGACGACTGCCGGCGAAATCATCAGGCGTGCGGCGGCGCGCGAATGCTCGGTGGCCATGGTCTCCTCCTCCCTTGGCGAACTGGTTGTCAGCGTCCGGTCATGTGCGGAATGGTGAGGCCGGCGCGTGATCGCCGGCCTCCCCGGGAGGGGCTGGTTACTTGATGTAACCGGCCTTTGTCATTTCGCGCGTTGCGATCTGCTGTGCCGCGGCCAGCGCCGCATCGGCCGTGTTCTGTCCGGCAAGCGCTGCCGAGAACTGCTGGCCGACGGCCGTCGCGATACCCTGGAATTCGGGAATGGCGACGAACTGCACGCCGACATAGGGAACCGGATCGACGGTCGGATGCGTCGGGTCGGCCGCGTTGATCGAGTCGATCGTCATCCTGGCGAACGGAACCTTGGCGTATTCAGGGTTCTCGTAGAGCGAGGTGCGGGTGCCCGGAGGCACGTTTGCCCAGCCTTCCTTCGACGCGACGAGGGCGAGGTAGTCCTTGTTGGTCGCCCAGTCGATGAAGGTCTTGGCGGCGTCGGCCTTCTGGGTGCCGGCGGGGATCGCGAGCGACCATGCCCACAGCCAGTTGCCGCGCTTGCCGAGGCCCTTGTCCGGGGCGAGAGCGAAACCGACCTTGTCGGCGACGGTCGAGTCCTTGCCGGTCACGAAGGAAGCGGCAACCGTTGCGTCGATCCACATGCCGCAATGGCCCTGCTGGAACAGCGCGAGGTTCTCGTTGAAGCCGTTGTTGGAGGCGCCGGGCGGTCCGTAGTTGTTCATCAGGTCGAGATAGTAGTTCAGCGTGTCCTTCCATGGCTGCTGGTCGAACTGCGGCTTCCAGTCCATGTCGAACCATTTGGCGCCGAACGAATTCGACATTGCGGTAAGGAACGCCATGTTCTCGCCCCAGCCGGCCTTGCCGCGCAGGCAGATGCCGTACTGCTCCTTGGACTTGTCGGTCATCGCCGCGGCGGCGTCCTTGATGAAGTCCCAGGTCGGCGCGTCGGGCATCTTCATGCCGGCGGCTTCCATCAGGTCGGTGCGGTACATCACCATCGAGGATTCGCCGTAGAAGGGAGCGGCATAGAGATGGCCATCGACCGTCAGGCCGCCGCGAATGGCCGGGAGCAGGTCATCGACGTCATATTCCGCCGACAGGTCGTCGAGCGGAACGAGCCAGCCCTGCTTGCCCCAGATCGGCACTTCGTAGGTGCCGATGGTCAGCACGTCGAACTGGCCGCCCTTTGTGGCGATATCGGTAGTGACGCGCTGGCGCAGCTCGTTTTCCTCGAGCGTCACCCACTGCACGTCGATGTCGGGGTGCTTGGCTTTGAAATCGTCCATCAAGCCCTGCATGCGGATCATGTCGCCATTGTTGACCGTGGCGACGGTGATCGTTTCGGCGGAAACGCCGAAGGAGACAAGCGACAGCGCGGACGCACCCAAAAGGGCGCGAGCAAGAATTTTCATGATTTTCCTCCCAATGCCAACATACGGGCATTTGCTACGAATGCGGGCAAATATTCACATCAACAAGGTCGAGAGTCAAGCTTGCGCGATCGGAGATTCTTTCTGATCGCCGCGCAAATCGAAAATAAAAAGGAAAATCAGATGTTTAAGCTACAATAGCTTTTGCCCATCACTTGAGCAAAAGCTCGGCTGTGTGCTCATTGGTGATCAGGCAATTGATCAACTTGCCGGTCATCGCGCCGCGGATCGCCTCAACCTTGGCCTCGCCGGCGGCGATGCCGAACACGGGATTCGCCGAGTTGGCTATCAGCGGCGAACTGTTGACGCGGTCGTTGACGAGTCCCTCGATGACGTGACCGTTCCTGTCGTACACCCAGCTCGTGATCTCGCCGACCGCTCCGGCGCGGTTGAAGGCGCGGATGTCGTCACGGGTCAGGAAGCCGTCGATCAAGAGCGGCGCGTTCATGTCCATGTTGCCGATGCCGACGAAGGTGACGTCGGCATGGCGCGCCAGCTCCAGGATGTTGTGGACCGGCTCCTGGTTATGGAGGATGCGCTTCTCCTCGATCGAGCGCGCATAGACCGGCAGCGGCATCGGATAGTGCTTGGCGTTGACCCGTTCGGCCATGCGTATGACGACGTTGTAGGCGGTCGCCGATCCGTCCGACATCATGTTGCCGAGCAGCGAAACGATGGAATGCTGCGGGCAGTCCATCGGCGACAGTTGTTCCACGCAGGCGCGTAGCGCGCGCCCGGTGCCGATCGTTATGATCTTGGGATGCTGCGATTTCAGGTGCCGCTCCATCTCCGCCGCTCCGGCCTGCGCGAGACCGGTGATGGAGGAGGGCGCGTCGGGATCGCTCGGCACCACCTCGCAGCTTTTCAGGCCGTAGGCCTCCGTCAGCCGCGTACTCAGCTCCATGCAATGGGCGATCGGGTGGTCGAGCCGGACCTTGACCAGCCGCTCGCTGACCGCAAGCGAGACCAGCCGCTGCGCCGACTGGCGCGACACGCCGAGCTTGCGGGCGATCTCGTCCTGGGTGTTGCCGGCGACGTAATAGAGCCAGCCAGCGCGGGCCGCGTCGTCCAGCCGACTCGTCTCGTTTTCGGTTCTGCTAGCCATGGCTCAGCTTCGTCGCCTCGGTCCGTTTTTTCAAATGAGGCGCCATTTCAAGGAATTGCTCCCATTTGTCAAAGACGGTCAGCGTCCCGCCCTGATCGAGCTCGGCCGGGTCGAGTCCTTTCAGGTGGCTCGCGCCGGTGAAGCGCCAGACCTCCATGCCGGCCGCCCGGGCGGCGACGACGCCGGGCATCGAGTCCTCGATGACCAGACACCTGGCGCGCGGCACGCCCATCATATCGGCTGCCAGATAAAACAGGTCCGGCGCGGGTTTCCCGTTTTTCACCTGCGACGCGGTGAACAGCCGGTCGCCGAAAAACGACGTCAGGCCCGAAAGATCGAGCGAGCGGTGCGCCCGTTTCGGGCTGCTGCTGGTCGCGACGCAAGATTTCACGGCGAGTTCGTTCAGAACCGTCTCGACCCCGGAGACCGTCTGCAGTTCCGTCTCGAAAGCGGCGAGCAGTTCCGAGCGATAGCGTTCCTCGAAGTCGGAGGTCAGATCGAGGCCGTGGTTTATCCGCACTTCGGCGGCGACCTTCGTCCATGAGCGACCGAGGAAATGTCTCTGCACATAGGGGAAATCGACATGCACGCCGACGCGGCCAAGCTGCCCGATCAGGATCCGCGCGCTGATGACCTCGCTGTCGATCAGCACGCCGTCGCAGTCGAAGATAACGAGTTCGATGTTCTCAATCGTCATGCGCGCAGCATTCCATGCCGGTCCCGTTGTCCGGATCCGCATAGGAGCCGCGCGGTGTCCCGATGTCAATTTGGCAGGCGCCGCGCGACAGCTACAGCGTGCCCGCTTGCCTGCGCGAGATGATCCGCTCGATGATTTCGCTGGTGTTGACGCCATCGCGATACGGGATGCGGTGCATGATTCCCGCCTGTTCGGCCGGACCGTAGAAATCCGGCGTGGCATTGCCCGCGTAGACGACGCCGGCGAGCGCGTATTTCTCGATCAGGCCGCTCATCGTCGCACCGTTCATCGGCTCGTCGAGAAGAAAGACCTCGTCCACGCAGGCCAGCCCCCGCACGGCGGCGAGGCGCTCGTCTTGCCGCATGACCGGCCAGCGCTTGTAGTCAGCCACCCGGCGATCGCTGATCACGCCGACGATCAGCCTGTCGCCAAAGCCGCGCGCTTCTTCCAGGAACGCGACATGGTTGGCGTGCAGCAGGTCGAATACGCCGTCGGTGAAAACGGTCCTCACAGTCATTCTGCCTCATCCTTCGGCGATCCCGCACCGGGCCGGATATGGATATCGCCGTGTCGCAATCGCCAGCGCGCCTTCTTGACGGCGTATTTCATCCGCCACCACAACGGGCCAACGGCGCGCAGATGGTTGGGCGCGTAGCGGTAATCCCATGCCGAGATCGGGTAACGCCAGTCTTTGCCATAGGCGGTCTCCAGGTAACGCTCGGGCGGCGCCGGCCTGACGACCGCGATGCCGAGAAACGTCGCGGGTTCGAGATCGAAAGGCGGGTAGGACCCGCGCAACTGCCGGCCGCCCGAATAGACCGCCGACCAGGTCCTGTCCCGCTCGCGATAGAAGAACGTGATGTCGATGCCCGTTTTCCCGTCGCCGAACTGCAGTACCAGCCCGTCCTCGACGCGTCCCCAGGTGTGGCAAAGGCTGAAGCCGGCGGCGCGCAGGTCATCGACCAGCCGCGGATCGTAGTCCTCGATCCACATGCCGAAATCGATGTCGTTGTCCCCGGCAATGAAGCCGCTATCGCGTACCTGGCCGAGAAGCGTTCCGTCGGCGACAAAATAGCGATCCCGGAAACGGACATTCAGGCCGTCGACGAACCGAACCATGCTCGCCCGGGCAGTCGCGTGATCCATCGCTGGCGGGGTGTTTGCCAATTTCGCACCGATCAACAGGACCGGCGATTATGTTCCGGCCTTTGCCGGAGAATGCCGGTAATCACTCATAGCAATCTGGCGTTGAAAACCAATCCCCATTCCATACGCAGGGAACGAGACTCTGCCGGGTCGCCGGTAGAGCGGCGTCGGCATCAACGTCAACGGGGTTGCGCCCGGCTATGTCGTCGCCAACAACACCGAGGCGCTGCGTACCGGCCCGATATCTCGGAAGGCGATCCTCGACCGCATATCCGCGGGCCGCTGGGCCGAACCGTCCGGCTTTGCCGGCGCGGTGATGTTTCTGGCCTCCCAGGCGGCGCGCTATGTCCACGGCGTCGTGCTGCCGGTCGACGGCGGTTGGCTGGCGCACTGACCCTATCGCACCTCGTGCGACCACGCCTCGGCCGTGCGGCGCAGGCAGTCGATCAGGATTGCGGCCGATGGCGTCAGAAGCCCCTTCTTGCGCCGGTAGATTCGGAAGGTGCGACGCCATTCGAGATCGGGCGCGGGAACACGGGCCATCTCGCCGCGCTCGATTTCCCCGAGCATCAGCGGCAGCGGCATCCAGCACAGCAGCGAATCCGACAACACGGCGGATTTGACGACCTGCACCGAGCGCGACACAACCGCCGGCGGTCTCGGCTCGATCGACTGGTTGTGAAAGCGCCGCTGCCATTCGCGCACGGTAGGCGTGCTGTAGGGCGGCAGCACCCAGTCCTCCTTCGCCGCGTCGGCAAGCGTCACCAGCGGCCGGTCGAGGACCGGATGTCCGGTGCGGCAGAACACGGCGACGAGATCGTGCATCGTCTCCGGCGTCGCCTGGGTGATCTCGTCGTCGACATAGGGCTCCGGCGAGATCGCGATGTCTATGCCTCCGCTCTTGAGCGCTTCGAGGACGCGGTCCTCCAGATCCTCGGCGATCTGGAACTGCACCTCCGGGTGGTCGCGCCGCATCAGGCTGACCGCCGCCATGACATAGCCGCCAACCACCGACCCGACGCCGCCGATGCGCACTACGCCGCGGCTCGCGCCGCGCATCTGGCGGATGACGTCGTCGGCATTGCCCGTCTCCGAGACGACTAGCTTGGCATAGGGCAGCAGCGCCTCGCCGAAAACTGTCGGCACGACGCCGCGCGTCGTCCGGTCGAACAGCGGCACGCCGTAGCTCGCCTCGAGGCGTTGCAGCATGCGCGTGACAGCGGGCTGCGTCATGTTGAGCGCGTTCGCGGCCGCGCCGAGGCTGCCCCGGCGGGCGCATTCGACGACAACGGCGGCGGAGCGGATATCCAAAGTCATGCCCTTGTGTAATGACTTTGCGCAGATTCTTCAATTCCAAGTCAGGACTTTGTCTGCGACAATCGTCGCGGGTTCGGAGGAATGACCCAAGGGCGCGCGCCCCCGCGAATGATGCAAGGGAGGAAGCATGAACAGGATGTCGACCGATTTCCTGTCCGGTACAAGGCTCGGCGCCTTGACGGTCAGTGACGCGGTGTTCGCATTTTTGCGTGAGCAGGGGATCGATCGCGTGTTCGGCAACCCGGGTTCCACCGAACTGCCGATGTTCGTGAACCTGCCGGAAGATTTCTCTTACGTTCTTGGACTGCAGGAATCGATCGTCGTCGCGATGGCGGACGCATATTCCCAGGTCACCGGGCGGGCAGCCTTCGTCAACCTGCATTCGGCGGCCGGCCTCGGCCACGCCATGGGCAACATCTATACCGCCTTTCGCAATCGCGCGCCGCTGATCATCACCACCGGCCAGCAGACCCGCGATTTGCTGCCGCACGATCCCTTCCTCTTCAATGAGAGCCCGGCGGAACTTCCCAGGCCCTATGTCAAATGGGCCATCGAGCCGGCCCGCGCCGAGGATGTTCCCGCCGCGATCGCCCGTGCCTACCACATGGCGATGCAGGCGCCGCGCGGCCCTGTCGTGGTCTCGGTGCCGCTCAGCGACTGGACCATGCCGGCCGGAGAACTTGCCCCGCGCCGCATCGACATGACGCTCGGTTGCCCGGATGAGGCGCTCGACGACATCGCCGCGCGGCTCGATGCCGCCCGCGAACCGGTGCTCGTCGTCGGCCCCGGAGTCGACATCGATGGCGGCTGGGACGCTACCGTTCAACTGGCGGAACGCCTTCAGGCGAAGGTCTGGGTCAATCCGCTGTCGTCACGCTGCAGTTTTCCCGAGAGCAATCCGCTCTTCGCCGGATTCCTGCAGGCGCGCCAGCCGGCGCTGCGCGACAGTCTCGGCAAGGCGGACTACGTCCTGGTGCTGGGCGGTCCGGCCTTCACCTATCATTTCCCCGGAACCGGCGACCATGTGCCGCCCGGCGCCGAACTCTGCATGATTACCGACGATCCCGCCCAGATCGCAGGAGCGGTCGCCGGCACGGCGGTTCGCTCCAACATCCGTGTCGCGGCCGAGGGCCTCGTCCGGCGCGTGCGCGCCCGCGCCGCCCGTCCTGATCTCCCGGCGCGCAGTGTCGCGCGCGTGCCTGTAACGCGGGCGCTGAACGAGAAGCTTCTCTACCAGACGCTTGCCGACCTGCGCTCGCCCGAAAGCATCATCGTCGAGGAAGCGCCGAGCGCCCGCAACGCGCTGCACGACCATTTCCCGATCACCCGGCCGCGCGGCTTCTTCGCCACCGCCAGTGGCGGCCTCGGCTACGGCTTGCCGGCATCGGTCGGCGCGGCCCTGACGCGTCCGGACAAGCCGGTGATCGCGATCATCGGCGACGGATCGAGCCTCTACGCCATACAATCGCTCTGGTCGGCCGCTGAATATGATGCGGACCTGCTGGTGATCGTGCTCAACAATGGCGGCTATGCCGCGTTGCGCGGGATCGTCGAAAGGCAGGGCGGCGGTCGCGACGACGGCGTCGACATCGGCCACATGGATTACGTGGCGATCGCGGAGGCGCAGGGATGCCGCGCGGTGCGTTGCGACGACGGAACGAAAC
>JBAQHA010000819.1:0-6728 GCA_049288075.1 Oricola sp. | reverse complement strand
CCCTACAATTACACTCAGCATCTCATTGCCGCCTGGGCCACGGTGATCGTCATGGACGTCTGGCACTGGACCTCGCTGGTCGCGCTGCTTGCCTATGCCGGGCTGCAATCGATCCCGGATGCCTATTACCAGGCCGCCAAGATCGACCAGGCCAGCCGCTGGAGCGTGTTCCGCTACATCGAATTGCCGAAGATGCAGGGCGTGCTGATGATTGCGATCCTGTTACGCTTCATGGACAGCTTCATGATCTATACGGAGCCATTCGTCGTGACTGGCGGAGGGCCCGGCAATTCGACGACTTTCCTGTCGATCGACCTCGTCAAGATGGCGCTTGGCCAGTTCGACCTGGGCCCGGCGGCAGCCTTCTCGATCATGTATTTCCTCGTGATCCTCCTGATTTGCTGGGTGTTCTACACCGTGATGACCAACCTCGAGAAAAGGGATGGCATATCATGACCGATGCCCTGACGATCAAGGCACCGGCACGCGCCCGGGCGCTGCCGAGGATCAGCAGTTCCGCGATCGTGATGACGATCTATCTCGTCTTCCTGCTGCTACCGATCTACTGGCTCCTCAACATGAGCCTGAAGACCAACCAGGAGATCCTGTCGACCTTCTCGCTGTGGCCGCGCGACCTGACATTCGCCAACTACATGACGATCCTGACGGATTCGTCATGGTACATGGGTTACGTCAATTCGCTGATCTACGTTGTGATCAACACGGTGATCTCGATCACTGTCGCCCTGCCGGCCGCCTACGCCTTTTCGCGCTATTCCTTCATGGGCGACAAGCACCTGTTCTTCTGGCTGCTGACCAATCGCTTGGCTCCGCCGGCGGTCTTCGCGCTGCCCTTCTTCCAGCTCTATTCGTCAATCGGCCTGTTTGACACCCACATTGCCGTCGCGCTCGCCCATTGCCTGTTCAACGTGCCGCTGGCGGTCTGGATACTGGAAGGCTTCATGCGCGGAGTGCCCAAGGAAATAGACGAGACCGCCTATATCGACGGCTATTCCTTCGGCCGCTTCTTCACGCGCATTTTCATGCCGCTAATCGCGTCGGGCATCGGCGTCACCGCCTTCTTCTGTTTCATGTTCTCGTGGGTCGAGTTGTTGCTCAGCCGCACACTGACCAGCGTCAACGCCAAGTCGATCGCGGCCACGATGACGCGAACCGTTTCCGCATCGGGCCTCGATTGGGGCGTGCTGGCCGCCGCCGGCGTGCTGACCATCGTTCCCGGTGCGCTCGTGATCTATTTCGTCCGCAACTACATCGCCAAGGGCTTCGCCCTCGGGCGGGTATGATCAGAGAAGAGGGAGGAAATTCAATGGGATGGATGGCATGGACGGTACCGACAGCGATCTTCTTCGCCGTCATCGCGTCGCTGCTCGTGCTTTTTACGATCCTCGCGGCCCGCTATCCGGAAACACCACGCGTCGGCGTCCTGCGCATCGAGACAACGCGCGGCGATCGCCTCTTCATCACCTTGCTTGGCTCAGCCTTCATCAATCTGGCCTGGCTCGGTCTGATCAGCCTGCCCCAATGGGGAGCGCTGATCGTCTGCCTGCTCTATTCCACCGCGGTTTTCCGCTGGGTTTGAGCAGTCATGAAAACCGCTTTCCGGAACGCGGCACTTTGCGCGCCGGATAGCGAACGTCGAAACCGCTTCTTAAATTGGGAGGACCAGATGAAGCTGTATTTGAAGACGACAACCGCGCTAGCAATGCTCGCGGGCATGATGGCCAGTCCGGCCTGGGCCGGCATGGACGAGGCAAAAGCCTTTCTCGACGCCGAGGTCGGTGATCTGTCCACGCTTTCGCGCGCCGACCAGGAAGCGGAAATGCAATGGTTCGTCGATGCGGCCAAGCCGTTCGAGGGCATGGAGATCAAGGTGGTCTCCGAAACCATCACTACGCATGAATACGAGTCCAAGGTGCTGGCCCCGGCCTTTACGGCCATCACCGGCATCAAGATCACGCATGACCTGATCGGCGAAGGCGACGTGGTGGAGAAGCTGCAGACGCAGATGCAGTCGGGCGAGAACATCTACGACGCATACATCAACGACTCCGACCTGATCGGCACGCATTGGCGCTACCAGCAGGCCCGCATCCTGACTGACTGGATGGAAGGAGAAGGCAAGGACGTCACCAATCCGGGTCTCGATATCGCCGACTTCATCGGCACCAGCTTCACGACGGCGCCGGACGGCAAGCTCTATCAATTGCCCGACCAGCAATTCGCCAACCTGTACTGGTTCCGTTATGACTGGTTCAACGACGAGAAGACCAAGACCGACTTTAAGGAGAAGTACGGCTACGATCTCGGTGTTCCGGTAAACTGGTCGGCCTATGAGGATATCGCCGAGTTCTTCACCGGTCGCGACATGTCCTATGCCGGCGGTCCGTCAAAAGTCTTCGGCAATATGGACTACGGCAAGAAGGACCCTTCCCTCGGCTGGCGCTATACCGACGCCTGGATGTCGATGGCAGGCATGGGCGACAAGGGCGAGCCGAACGGCCTGCCGGTCGACGAATGGGGCATCCGCGTGAATGAAAATTCACAGCCGGTCGGCTCCTGCGTCGCGCGTGGCGGCGCGACCAACGATGCGGCGGCTGTCTATGCCGTCACCAAGGCCATCGAGTGGTTGAACAAGTACTCGCCGCCTGCCGCGGCCGGCATGACCTTCGGTGAAGCGGGTCCGGTTCCCGCCCAGGGCGAAATCGCGCAGCAGATGTTCTGGTACACCGCCTTCACCGCCGACATGGTGAAGGAAGGCCTGCCCGTGATGAACGACGACGGTACGCCGAAATGGCGCATGGCGCCGTCACCGCACGGCGCGTACTGGTCCGAGGGCACCAAGATCGGCTATCAGGATGCGGGTTCATGGACATTGATGAAGTCGACTCCGGTCGATCGCGCGAAGGCCGCATGGCTCTACGCGCAATTCGTCACATCGAAGACCGTTGACGTGAAGAAGTCCCATGTGGGCCTAACCTTCATCCGTGAATCCACCATCCAGGACAAGAGCTTCACCGAACGCGCATCGAAGCTTGGCGGTCTGGTGGAGTTCTACCGGTCGCCTGCCCGCGTGCAATGGTCGCCCACGGGCACCAACGTTCCGGATTATCCCAAGCTGGCTCAGTTGTGGTGGCAGAACATCGGCGATGCAATGTCCGGCGCGAAGACACCGCAGGAAGCTCTCGACGCTCTCTGCGAAGCACAGGAAAAGGTCATGGAGCGCATCGAACGTGCCGGCGTCCAAGGCGATATCGGTCCGAAGATGAACGATCCGCAAGACCCGCAGACCTGGCTCGATGCTCCTGGCTCGCCGGTGGCCAAGCTCGACGACGAGAAGCCGCAGGGGGTCACCGTCTCCTATGACGAGCTGATCAAGTCCTGGCAGTAAGCGATTGTTGCCGGCCGGAGCATCGCGCTCCGGCCGGCTATTCCTGCGTTTGTCGCGCAATTCGCCGGTTTGATATCTTGGCCTGAACCGGGCGCGTGCCGGTCGCGAAATCCTCAGATCTCCGTATGCATCCGGTATCCCGGCGCGAAGGTCAGACGCACCGACGTGATCGTCTCGCCCTGCTTCCAGGTGCTGCGCTCCATGACGAACAGACTGTCGCCTTCGCGGCACGACAGGATGTCGGCCTCCCTCTTGCCGGCGATCATCGCCGAGAACGCGATGTCGCCGCCCTCGAACGGGATGTTGACGACCAGCCACTCGTTCGGACTTTGTGCGCTGAAATCGACGTTCCAGACGTCCGGCACTGCCTGCGGATTGATCCAGCGGTCCTCGAACACGTAGGGCTTCCCGTCGGCGAGATGGACGGACACCAGATGCAGGAGTTCGACACCAGGCGAAACCTGCATGCGGGCGCGCATGTCAGACGGCGGCGCGCGCCTCTCTGAACTCAGAAGCGAGTAACGGTAGGTCTGCCCCTTGTCCTCGATTTCGTTGCGGATGACGGGGATGTCGAGCTTCGCCTTGCGCACCGGATGCAGCGCGACGCGGGTGCCCGCTTTGCGTCGCCGCTCCAGCAGGCCGGTTTCCGCCAGTTCGCGCAGCGCCCGGTTGACGGTCGCCCGCGCGCAGCCGAATTCACGCGACAGGTCCGCCTCGTTGGGGATCATCTCGCCCGGTTTCCATTCCCGGCTGTTGATGCGGCGCAGAACCTCGCCCTGCACCGCCTGCCAGCTGTTGAAGGCGGACGGCCTCACATCGTTTCTCCAAGTTCCTTCATCGCCTTTGCATAACGGGCGACGGTCGCGTCATGCCGGACATGCCGGCCGCCTTCGACCATGTGCCGGCCCGCCGACCAGACGTCGGTCACAAGCCGATCGTCACCGGCGAAGACGAAGCAGTCGAGGATCGTGTCACCCTGCCTTCCGGCGAGATCGACAGCGCGATCGTCGAGCGCGACAAGATCGGCCAGCTTGCCGACGGCGATCGCGCCGCTGTTGCGCCCGGCCGCTTGCGCGCCGCCGGCGCAGACGGCGTCGAATATCCGCCGGCCGGTCGAATGCTGCTGCGTGGCGAGCGCGGCACGGGACCGGTCGCGCAGGCGCTGGGAGTAGTCGAGCGTGCGCAGTTCCTCGGTCAGTGAGATGCGGATATTGGAATCCGATCCGACCGCGATCGCCCCGCCTGCGCCGAGCCAGCGCAACCCGTCGAAGATGCCGTCGCCGAGATTGGATTCCGTGATCGGGCAGAGACCCGCCACCGCGCCGCTGCGCGCAAGGCCTTCGGTTTCATGCGGCAGCATCTGGGTGCAATGAATGAAGCAGCATCTCGCGTCCGGTTCCATGGCGTCGAGAACCCACTCGACCGGCCGCTTGCGATAGGCTGCCTCGATCTCCTCGACCTCGGCAACCTGTTCGGCGAGGTGCATATGCAGCGGCGCGTCGCCGGCAAGCTGCCGCGCGGCGATGATATCCTCGGGCGCGACCGCCCGGAGACTGTGCGGCGCGACCCCCATGCGGCAATCCGGCGGCAGATATTGCAGATATCGCGCCGCCGCCTCGTGCAGCCGCGCGAAGCGGTCGAAATTATTGCCGAAGCGGATCTGTCCCGCGCCCAGATCGCGGCGGTCGCATCCGCCGTAGCGGTAGTGGACGGGCAACAGCGTCAGGCCGATACCGGTTTCCGCCGCCGCCGCCGCGATGCGGCCGGACATCTCGGCGAAATCGTCGTAAGGCGCCCCGCCGGGCCGGTGATGCAGATAGTGGAACTCGACATTCGTCGCGTATCCCGCCTCCAGCATTTCCATCTGGACGAAAGCGGCGATCGCCTCGACATGCTCGGGCGTCAGCCGGTCGAGGAAGCGGAACATCAACTGCCGCCAGGTCCAGAACGTGTCCCGCGGATCCGGCCCGCGCCGCTCGGTCAGACCGGCCATCGCGCGCTGGAAAGCGTGGCTGTGAACATTGGCCGGCGCCGGCAGCAGAATGCCTGTCCGGTGCCCCTCGGGCTCCGCCCCTTCGGCGACCGAGACGATCATGCCGTCCTCGATCCCGATGCGGACGCGCTCACGCCAGCCGCCCTCCAGCAACGCCTTCTCCGCCCAGATCACCGCCATCGACTCGTCCCTTGACAGCTTTTTATGTCTATACTTATAACTTAATCATGCAGACATAAAAAGGCAATTCCGTGCTCCTGACCAATGCGACCATAGCCGAAACGGGCAGCGGCGAGGCCTATGGCCTGACCCGCCGCGGCGCGATCGTCATCGCCGACGGAACGATCCGCTGGGCCGGTGCGATGGACGCGATCCCGCCTGAGGCCCACGGCGAAGAGGCCGTCGATCTGCAAGGCCGCTTGGTCACGCCGGGCCTGATCGACTGCCACACCCACATCGTCCATGGCGGCAACCGCGCCAACGAATTCGAGATGCGGCTGAACGGCGCGAGCTACGAGGATGTCGCCCGCGCCGGCGGCGGCATCGTCTCCACCGTGCGCGCGACCCGCGCGGCAAGCGAAGAAGACCTGCTGGCCTCCGCCCTGCCCCGCGTCGACGCGCTGATCGCCGAGGGCGTCACGACGATCGAGGTGAAGTCCGGCTACGGCCTCGACATCGAGACCGAACTCGCCATGCTGCGCACCGCGCGCGCCATCGCGACGGCGCGTCCCGTGCGCATCCGCACCTCCTTTCTCGGCGCGCACGCCGTGCCGCCGGAATTCGCTGGCCGGCCCGACGCCTATATCGACGAGATCTGCCTGCCGGCGCTCGAAGCGGCGCATGCGGCGGGCCTCGCCGACGCCGTCGACGGCTTCTGCGAGGGCATCGCGTTTTCACCGGACCAGATCGAGCGCGTGTTTTCGAAAGCGCGCGATCTCGGTATCCCGGTCAAGCTGCACGCCGAGCAACTGTCGAATCTGGGTGGCGCGAAACTCGCGGCCCGTTTCGGCGCATTGTCCGCCGACCATGTCGAATATGCCGACGATGCGGATGCGCAAGCGCTGGCGCAATCCGGCAGCGTAGCCGTTCTCCTGCCCGGCGCCTTCTACGCGCTGCGCGAGACCAGGGTCCCGCCGGTCGCGGCCTTCCGCGCGCATGGCGTGCCAATGGCGGTCGCGACCGACTGCAATCCCGGCACCTCGCCGATGACCTCGCTGCTGCTCGCCATGAACATGGCCTGCACTTTCTTCCGCCTGACGCCCGAGGAGGCGCTCGCCGGCGTCACCCTCAGCGCGGCGCGCGCGCTCGGCCTTGCCGACGCCGGCC
>JBAQHA010000818.1:0-3415 GCA_049288075.1 Oricola sp. | reverse complement strand
GTGCACATCGCGGCGGCAAGCCGGGCGCGCGACATTGCGCACTCTTATCTCAAGAATCCTCCATCGGAAATATGGCGGCACGATGCTGGACCTGGCCGGCGCGACTCGTTAGGCAACTGGCGGGCGGCGTGGCCCGAGGCTTCGGTCAGTGCGGGAGAATGTCCCCGTTTTGCCGGGAAACCGGTCGCTGTATCGGCCATGAACTCGTCCGCCGGCCCTGGCCAAGGGCTGGAGCGTGGCGGGCCTGCAACAAAGGTTCGCACCGGCATCGGCGGACCGGACGCCGACATCTCGCCACGCGAGAGCGCCGCGGATATCCTGCGAATCGCACGGGAAACGACCATCGCCGACACCGGAACCTTCGTGAACTACGACGGTTCGACGATCCCCTGGTAGAAGAACAGAGACCGCGAGGCTGCAATGACCTTTCCGCAGATTTTTCCCCACAAGAAGCTGACAGGAACCGTCGACGGCCTGTTCATGGCCACCGGCCAGGACTTTGTCACCCATGCGGTCGAAACGCTCGATTTGACCTATGACGGCATTCCCGGCGATATCCACGCCGGCCTGACGCGCAAATCCGGCAGTCGCGAACCCTGGTATCAACGCGGCACCGAAATGCGCAACGAGCGCCAGGTCACCATCCTGTCGCGTCCCGAGCTTGCCGAGGCGGCCGCCGAAATGGGCGTCGAGAAAATCGAGCCGGAATGGATCGGCGGCAATATCACCCTCGACGGCATCCCGATGCTGTCGTTGCTGCCGGCCTCCACCCTGCTGTTCTTCGAGGGCGGCGCCACGCTGAAGGTCGATTTCCAGAACGGGCCGTGCCGGTTCTCCGGCGCATCCATCGCCCGCCACGTCGGAAGGCCCGACGACACGGCGCTTGCGCTCTCCTTCGTGCCCGCGGCCAAGCGCCGCCGCGGCGTGCTGGCATGGGTCGAGAAGCCGGGAACCATCGCTGTCGGCGCCAGGGTCGAGGCCCGCGTGCCCGAACAATGGATTTATTCGTAGCCTCCTGAGGTATCCTCGACCGGGTCGGGCAGGTTCGCCTCGGTCTCGGTTCCGTCGACCAGTCGCGTCGCCTGCCAGCGCGTCAGTACGTCATTGATGTCGTCCAGCACGAAGTGCCGCGCCGCGTCGCGGTCGTAGCCTTCGTCCATCAACTGGTCGTAGTCCGTATGCACATGCCGGATATGGGCCACCAGCGACAGCCAGACCGAGACGGCGACGGGCAGGGCGCGCATGTGGCGCTGCGACGCCAGTTGCTTGACCTCCTCCGCCTCGTTGAACGGTATCATCGGCGCGAGTGCTCTCAGTGCCTTCGCCATTTCGATTTGTCGTTTGGTCGCCATTTTTTCCTTCGCCGGTAACTTGAACTTAATCCGGAAATGACATAAACATATCTTTATATCTTTCAGAGGAAAGCATGAGCGTGTCCGGTTTCCATCTCGATTCGATCGTCGACATCCTGAAGACAATAGCCGAACCGACGCGGCTGCGGATCCTGAAGCTGCTCGCGGACGGCGATCTCACGGTGTCCGAACTGACGGGGATCCTCGGCCAGTCGCAGCCGCGCGTTTCGCGCCATCTGAAGCTGATGCTTGAGTCGCGCCTGATCAAGCGCCAGCAGGAGGGTTCCTGGGCGCTGTTCCGGCTGAGCCGCGACGCTGCCAGCGACTTCCTGGTGCAGGAACTGCTGAAGCGCATCGACAATTCGGACGAAACGATCCGCCGCGACGCCGAGCGTCTGGAGGAGGTCAAGGTCCGCCGGCGCGAGAAGGCGTCGTCCTATTTCTCCGAGAACGCCGCGAGCTGGGACGAAATCCGCTCCCATCACGTCGCCGACAAGCTCGTCGAGGAGGCGTTGGTCGCGCTGATCGGCGACAAGCCGGTGCGCTACATGCTCGATCTCGGCACCGGCACTGGCCGGCTGCTGGAATTGTTCTCCGGCCTTTACCAGTACGGCATCGGCATCGACGCCAACCGCGAGATGCTCAATGTCGCTCGCGCCAATCTCGACGCGGCCGGCGTGCGCAATGCCGAGGTGCGTCTTGGCGACGTCTATAATCTGCCGATTGTTCGCAACGGCTTCGATCTCGTCACCATTCATCAGGTGCTGCACTATCTCGACGATCCCGCGGCGGCGATCCGCCAGGCGGCGCGTGCGCTGCGCCCCGGCGGCCGGCTGGTGATCGTCGATTTCGCCCCCCACAACCTCGAATTCCTGCGCGAGGAGCACGCGCACCAGCGCCTCGGCTTCCTCGATGCCGACATGGAAACGTGGTTCGAGGCCGCGGAACTGAATCCGGAGGGCTCCAGGGCGCTCGCCGCCGGCAAGGTCGATCCCGGCCAGCTCACCGTGAAGATCTGGGTCGCCCGCGACCCGCGCGTGGAAATCGCCGAACAGGACCAGTCAACCCAATCGCCCCTGGAGTATGTGGCATGAGGAATCTCGTGAAGTCCGTCACCAGACACCGCGGCTCCGGCCAGGATATCCGTGTCTCCTTCGAATTCTTTCCGCCCAAGAATCCCCAGATGGAGGCGACGCTTGGCGACACGATCCGCCGCCTCAGCCCGCTCAATCCGGATTTCGTCTCCGTGACCTACGGCGCCGGCGGATCGACCCGCGACACCACGCGCAAGACGCTGGAAAAGGTCATCGCCACCGGCAGCACGCCGCCCGCGGCTCATATTACCTGCGTCGACTCGACCCGTGAGGAAGTCGACGCCGTGGTGCGCGACTTCGCCGCGCTCGGCATCCGCCGCTTCGTCGCCCTGCGCGGCGATCCCGCGGGAGGCGTCGGCGCGCGCTACCAGCCGCATCCCGACGGTTACCAGAACGCGGCCCATCTGGTCGCCGGCCTGAAGGCTTTCGGCGATTTCGACATCTCCGTCGCCGCCTATCCGGAGCGCCATCCCGAAAGCCCGGATTTCGCCACCGATCTCGACATGTTGAAGCGCAAGGTCGACAACGGCGCGACCCGTGCGATCACCCAGTTCTTCTTCGACAACGACACCTATGAGCGTTACGTCGAACGGGTGCGTCGGGCAGGAATCTACATCCCGATCGTTCCGGGCATCGTGCCGATCCACAATTTCGGCGCCGTGCGCAATTTCGCGTCGAAATGCGGGACCGGTGTGCCCGACTGGCTGGCCGATCGCTTCGAGGGCCTGGAAAACGATCCGCACACCCATGCGCTGGTCGCGTCGGCGGTCGCCGCCGAACAGGTGTTCGACCTCGTCGATCGCGGCGTCAACGATTTCCATTTCTACACCATGAATCGCCCCGACCTCGTCTTCGCGATCTGCCGGCTGATCGGCATTCGCGGCGAGGCGGTCGAGACCGAAAGCAAACTCGACGCGGCCTGACCTGCGGCGCTGTCCGTTTCGATAAAAGGCCCGGGTCGCTGTAGGC
>JBAQHA010000817.1:0-3167 GCA_049288075.1 Oricola sp. | reverse complement strand
TAGGCGCCCATGCCGCCGGTGTTCGGGCCGGTGTCGCCGTCGCCGACGCGCTTGTGGTCCTGCGCCGTCGTCAGGGGCAGGGCGGTCGTCCCGTCGCACAGGCAGAAGAACGAGGCTTCCTCGCCCTCCATGAACTCCTCGACCACCACTTCCGCGCCCGCCTCGCCGAACGCGCCCTCGAAACAGTCGTCGATCGCCGCGAATGCCTCTTCGTGGGTCATGGCCACGGTGACGCCCTTGCCGGCGGCGAGCCCGTCCGCCTTGATGACGATCGGCGCGCCCTGACTGCGGACATAGGCCTTTGCCTTCGGCGCGTTGTTGAATTTCCCGTATGCCGCCGTCGGGATGTCCATCCGGTCGCACAGCGCCTTGGTGAAGCCCTTCGAGCCTTCCAACTGCGCCGCGGCCGCGCTCGGGCCGAACACCGCGATACCCGCTCCGGTCAGCGAATCCGCCAGCCCGTCGACCAGCGGCGCTTCCGGCCCGACCACCACCAGGTCGATTGCCATGACGCGGCAGAAATCCACGACCTTCTGGTGCTCGGCTGCGTCCACCGCGACGCATTGGGCGACCTTGGCGATGCCCGGATTGCCCGGCGCACAGTAGAGCGTCTTCAGGAGGGGCGAAACCGCCAGCTTGGCGGCGAGCGCGTGCTCGCGTCCGCCCGATCCGATCAGCAATACGTTCATGGCCCGCTCCGAAAGACTGTGCGGCTGCGGTACGGTTTCGCTCGCCAGGGGTCAAGTCCCGCGGGCCGCCCTTGACCTTTCGGCGCGGGCTTGTCACCAGTTGCCTCATGTCCGAACCCGTCCAGTCGCGTGAAATTCAGGGCCGCGTCGCCGATGCCCCGTCGGGGCACTGGGTCTATCGCGCCCTGCCGCGCCGCCAGTGGCCCTACGCGCAGCTCGCCCGCTGGGACCGGCCGATCGGGTGGTGGTTGCTCCTGTGGCCGTGCTGGTGGTCGGCGGCGCTCGCCGGCCTCGCAGGAGCGGGCAATCCCGTCGTCGCCTTCGCGCCGTTCCCGAACCCGTGGCACCTGGTCCTGTTCCTGATCGGCGCGGTTGCCATGCGCGGCGCGGGCTGCACCTATAACGATCTGGTCGACCAGACCATCGACGAGAAAGTCGCGCGCACGCGCTCCAGACCCTTGCCCTCCGGCCAGGTCACCCGCCGCCAGGCCTGGGCGTTCCTCCTCCTTCAGGCGCTGGTCGGCCTCCTGGTGCTGATCCAGTTCAACCTCTTCGACATCCTGTTCGGCATCGCCTCGCTCGCCGTTGTCGCGGTGTACCCCTTCATGAAGCGCGTCACCGACTGGCCGCAATTCGTGCTCGGCCTCGCCTTCTCCTGGGGGGCGTGGATGGGATGGGCGGCGATCTATGGCGAGGTCGGGCTGGCGCCCGCGCTGCTCTATGCCGGCTCCATCCTGTGGACCATCGGCTACGACACGATCTACGCCCATCAGGACAAGGAGGACGACGCGCTGCTCGGCGTCCGCTCCACGGCGCGCCTGTTTGGCGAGCGCACGAAGCCGGCGCTTGTCGCGCTCTATTCGGGCTGTCTGCTGTTGTTTGCGGGCGCCTATGCCGCCGCCGGAATTCCGCCTCTCGCCTATGCCGGCCTCGTCGCGGCGGCGGCGCACATGGCATGGCAGATCCGCATCCTCGATATCGACGACGCGGACCAGTGCCTGAGACTGTTCAAGGCCAATACTGTGGTGGGCTGGCTGGTTTTCGCCGGATTGCTTGCGGGCGGACTGGCCGCTTAGTCGCGCGCGATGATCTCGACGCCGTCGAGCACCATGCGGCAGCCGAGCGTGCCCATGCGCCGACGCGCCAGGAAGCGCGGACGGCGTTCCGCGAACATCGCGTGATGGCGGCGCGGATGGCTCTTGTCCTTGATCACGTTGCGCGCGCTTTCGTCGAGCGTGCGGGCGATTCCGTCCTCGTCGACGATCAGCATCGGCACACCGAGGATGTCGGACCACTTCTGCCAGTCGCGGGCGATGCCCTCCAGGTCGTGGCCGACGAACAGCGGCACGCACAGTTCCGGATCGTGATGCATCAGTTCCAGCGTGACCAGCACGCTTTCCGGTCCGGTATAGATGGCGCGCGCGGCGACCCCGTCGAACACGTTGACCGGCAATGCGATGTTGAGCGGCAGGCCGGAGAGTTCCAGCTGCCGTTTCAACACGCAACCGTTCTGGTCGACGGTGATGTGCACATCGCCCGTTTCGTTGCGGGTTGCGTAGATCAGTTTCTGCGGTAGCCTGGTCGGATCGAGCCGGAATTCATGTCCAGCCCATACCGGTTGCGCACCAAAAGTCATGTTTGACGCCTCGTCTGTTCATCCCTGAGAGCACGGGCGTTTTTGCCTCTTTGCTTCTCTTCCCTGTCGGCCGGCTGTGTGAGTGTTTTGTTCCGGCTCGGATGTCACATTACGAGATGTGCCCTGACTTCGGCCTAAGAAACAGCGTTAAAAAAGGCTGATCCCTGAAATGGTTAGCGAATTGGAATCATGTATTTTAGAATTTGGTTGAAAGTCCCGGAACGGGTCACTTTCCGGCGATAACCTTGCCCGGATTCATGATTCCGGCCGGGTCGAGGCTCTTCTTCACCCTGCGCATCAGGTCGAGCGCGACCGGCGATTTCGTTGCCGAAAGCTCCTCGATCTTCATCTGTCCGATGCCGTGTTCGGCCGAGATCGAACCGCCGAATTCGCGCACGATGTCGTGCACCGCCGGCGTGATCACCGGGGTCAGGCCGAGGAACGCCGCCTTGTCCGCACCGACCGGCTGGGAGATGTTGTAATGGATGTTGCCGTCGCCGAGATGGCCGAAGGCGCAGACGCGACAGCCCGGCTCGATCGCCAGCACGGCGTGGTCCGCCCGGTTCAGAAACTCCGGCACCCGGTCGACCGGCACCGAGATGTCGTGCTTGATCGATCCGCCCTCGGGGATCTGGCTTTCCGACATGCCCTCGCGCAGCCGCCAGAAATCGGCGCGCTGCGAAAAGCTCTCGGCGATCGCCGCGTCGAGAACGAGGCCCTGTTCCAGCCCGTGCGCCAGCACGCCCTCAAGCGTCGCCCGCGCATCCTCCTCGGAACGGCCCGACGAAATCTCCATCAGCGCGTACCAGGGATAATGATGGGCGAGCGGATCGCGCACGCCC
>JBAQHA010000816.1:0-3177 GCA_049288075.1 Oricola sp. | reverse complement strand
CTCGTTGAGCGGGCCATATTCACTCTTGGCGGGTCTGCCTTGACAGCCTGCCTGCCCACGGCGGATGACTTTCGCGGGAGGAACCTTGCGATGAACATCGTCATCACAGCCTTCGAACGATCGCCCGATGGCGGCAGGGGCTTGGCGCGCGATACGCGCGTCCGCTGGGCGCTTGAGGAAGTGGGTCAGCCATACGAGGTTCGCCCTGTCTCGTTCCGCGCGTTGAAGGAATCCGCGTATCTGGCGCTTCATCCCTTCGGCCAGATTCCGACCTATGAGGAAGGCGATCTCGCCTTGTTCGAGACGGGATCGATCGTGCTCCACATCGCCGAGCGCCATGCGGGTCTGCTGCCGGACGACGCCGGGGCCCGGGCACGGGCGATCACATGGATGTTCGCCGCGCTCAGCACGGTGGAGCCGCCGATCCTGGAACTGGCAAACGCCTTGCTTCTGGAGGGCGACAAGCCCTGGAACAAGGAACGCCTGCCGCTCGTCAGGGATCGCGTCCGTGATCGGTTGGTTCAACTCTCCAGCCGCCTGGGCGATGCCGATTGGCTCGATGGGGCCTTCAGCGCGGGCGACCTGATGATGGTGTCGGTGCTGCTCAGGCTGAAATCATCGGGAATCCTGAATGAATTTCCAAACCTGACCGGCTATGTCGCCCGCGGTGAAGCTCGGCCGGCCTACAAGCGGGCCTTCGACGCGCAATTGGCGTTCAATGCCGGCACGCCGTCGGCCGGTTGAACCGGCTTTCGTTCGGCCTTCAGGCCTGAGCCTTTCGGCCGAACAGCTTGAGACGGCTGACGCCGCCGTCGGGATAGATGTTCAGGCGGATATGCGTCACCGGCTCGCCGGAGAGCATCTGCGTGAATTCGTGCACCCGGTCGGCGTTGAGCTTCTGGCGCTCCATCAGCGGCGACCAGAACATCGAGGCCGTCACCAGCATCCGGTCCGCATCGGGACCGGCGGCCAGCGCGTCCGGCAGATAGGCGGCATCGATCGAGCAGCCGTCCGGGAAATTGCCCTTGTAGAACGCCGTGTCGATGACTGCACGCTCGACGATGCCCGCCGCGCCGAGTGCGATGACGATCCAGTCGTTGCCGGGCTCGCGCCGCCGCCGCGTTTCCCAGCCGTCGCCCATGTCCTTGGGCACGGTCGGCGTCAGCAGGCGGTGGTAATTGCCGTAATGGGCATCCGAGAAGCCGACGATGCGCGCGCCGTTCATGATCGAGGCAAGGTCGGTCTCGCCGCCCGTGTCGTCCTCGGACGGTTGCGCCAGCCCGTAGACGCGCAGGCGCGCCACGCCGCCGTCCGGATAGATGTTGAGGCGCAGATGCGTCCAGACGCTGCCGCCGTGATGGGCGAGGAAATGGTGGTCGCTCGCGCCCAGCGGCGTGATCCCGACGATGGTCTCCCACCGCGTCGCCTCGTCCGGCGACGCTCCGGTCGGCAGCCGGCAGGCGTCGATCGAGCAGGCCGGCGGAAAATTGCCGGTGAAATGGCTGGTGTCGACGTCGAATCCGCGGATGACGGTCGGCGCGGCGAGCGCGACGACAGCGTGATCGTGGCCTGGTCCGCGCTTGCGCCGCGATTCCCAGCCGTCCATCCATTTGCCGTTTTCGTCGTATTTGTCCGCGATGAACACCGCATCGCTGTCGGCGAGCATCCGCGGCGCCTCGGCGAAAAAGTCGTCCGTCACCGATACGATGGTCGCGCCGAGCCCGGCGGAAGCGAGATTGGGATAGCGATCGGCGAATTCGGGTCGGCCGGCTGGCGTCTTGTCCATCGAGTGTTAAGCCTTGCTGAGTAGTCTTCATTCGTTGCCCGGCCTTGCCGGGCTTGTTCTTGCGAGCCCTTATCACGGCTGGCAGGGGACGCAAAGAAGGGGAACGGGCGGATGGCGGTTCTTGTTACCGGTGGCGCGGGATATATCGGCAGTCACATGGTCTGGGCCTTGCTCGACGCGGGCGAGGACGTGGTTGTCGTCGACCGCCTGTCGACCGGTTTCGAATGGGCCGTGGCGCCCGAGGCGCGCCTCTATGTCGGCGATGTCGCCGACAGGAACCTGGTCGTCGACATCATCCGCGACAACAACGTCGACGCGATCATCCATTTCGCGGGGTCCATCGTGGTGCCGGAATCGGTCTCCGACCCCCTGTCCTATTACGGCAACAACACCGCCAACTCGCGCACCCTGATGGAAGCCGCCGTCGAGACCGGTGTGCGCAATTTCATCTTTTCGTCCACCGCCGCCGTCTACGGCTCCGTCGGCGACGAGCCGGTGACCGAGGACCACCCGCAGCATCCCGATTCGCCCTACGGCATGTCCAAGCTGATGACCGAGATCATCCTGCGCGACGTCGCGAAAGCCCATGATTTCCGCTACACGGCGCTGCGCTATTTCAACGTCGCCGGCGCCGATCCGCGGGGACGCACCGGCCAGTCGACGGACGGCGCCACGCATCTCATCAAGGTCGCCTGCGAGGCGGCGCTCGGAAAGCGGTCCGGCATCGAGGTGTTCGGCGCCGACTACGCGACGCCCGACGGCACCTGCGTCCGCGACTATATCCACGTGTCTGATCTGGCGAACGTGCATCTTCTGGCGCTCAAGCGCCTGCGCGCCGGCGGCGACAGCATCGTCGCCAATTGCGGCTACGGTCGCGGCTATTCGGTGCTGCAGGTGCTGGATTGCGTGCAGCGCGTGACCGGCAATCCGCTTCCCATCCGCTACGGTCCGCGCCGCGCGGGCGATGCCGTCGCCATTGTCGCCAATGCCGATCTGGCGCGCGGCGCCTTCGGCTGGAAGCCCGAGCATGACGACCTCGACGAGATCGTCGCCTCGGCGCTTGCCTGGGAAGACAGCCTCAGTCGCCGAAACAGCTCGGCGACGTAGACCGTCAGGCGAGATTGGTCTCGCCCGTTTCGGCGGCCTTGTCGAAATAGGCGAGCGTCGTCGCCGCGTCGGCCGGCCGTCCGAAATAGTAGCCCTGGCCGGACTTGCAGCCGAGCTGGACCAGTTTCTGGGCCTGTTCGGCCGTTTCGATGCCCTCGGCGATGACGTCCAGATCGAGCGCCGTGCACATGTTCAGGATCGCGCGCACGATATGCTCCGACTGGCTGTCCTTGCCGAGCGCCGAAACGAAGGAACGGTCGACCTTCACCTTGTCGAAGGAGAAG
>JBAQHA010000815.1:0-1938 GCA_049288075.1 Oricola sp. | reverse complement strand
CCTCAACCGCCTGGCGGAAGGTCTGCCCGGGGAAGACACCGCTTCGATCCTGCTCGCCGGACCGGAGGGGCTGATCGCCACCGCCGACGGCTGCATCTGCGCGCCGGGCTATCCCCCGCTGCACGGTGACCGGCTGGAGGTGGTGGGGACCGAGGGCACCGTCGTGATGGACTACAACCGCGTCTTCCTGGTGGGTGACGAGGAGAACACCGTCGACGTCGACCTGCTGGGCCGCTACCAGGAGTGTTTCGACCATGCCGTCGGCGATTTCGTGGCGGGCGTGCGCAACGGCACACCTTTCGAAACCGACCGGCTCGAGAATCTGGAAACGCTGCGCCTCATGGAAAGCGTCTATGCGGCGGCCGGAGTGGAGGTTGCACCGTGAACAAGCAGGGCGCGGCGGGACCGCTGACACCGCGAATTGATATTGCAGCGCTGGATCGTCTTTTCGATCTGGAAGGCCGGCGCGTCTTCATTCCCGGCGGCTATGGGGCCATCGGGGAAGCTGTTGCCTGGGGATTTGCCCGGCGCGGCGCGCTGGTCGCCGTTGCCGGTCCTTCCGGCGAAAAGGCAAGCGCCCTGGCGGCGCAGATCGCGGCGGCGGGCGGCAGGGCGCTTGGCATAAGCCTCGACGCGCGCCGGCCCGAGGAAATCGCGCGGACGGTTGACCGGATCGTGGCCGAGTGGGGCGGCATAGATGTTCTCGTCAACTGCGTCGGGATTCAGCGCGAACAGGGCATCATGGAGGTCAGCGAGGCGGTATTCGACGAGGTCTATGAGACCAACCTGAAGTCGGCGATGTTTCTGGCCCAGGCCGTGGCGCGGCATCAGATCGCAGCCGGCAATGGCGGGCGCCACGTGCACATCCTATCGGTGCGCGCCCAGCTAGCACTGCGCGGGCGCGGCTACTCCGCCTACTGTGCCACCAAGGGCGGGCTGCTCATGTTGATCAAGCAGCATGCCATGGAGCTTGCGCCGCATAACATCACGGTCAACGGCGTCGCGCCGACGTTCATCCAGTCCGATCGCATCCGCCCGCATCTGGAGCGCGAGAAGTTCCGTGACTTCATTCTCGAGCGCAATCCTCTCGGCCGCATCGGAAACCCGGTCGAAGTGGTGGGGCAGGTCATCGCTTTCGCCAGTCCGGCAGGCAGTTACATGACAGGTCAGACCGTGTTTATCGATGGCGGCGTGACGGCGAGCCAATGACGAGGCAGAGGCGTGTCTCGAAACGGCTGCGACCACGCTGCGGGCGCGCCGGAAATCTTTTGACAGACGACGAGGTGGCAAGATGACCGGAACGACACCGAGCCTGCTGATCGGCGGCGATTTCCGTCGGCACACGGGAGAGGCGCCGATCGAAGTTGTTAACCCCAGTACGGAAGAGATCCTCTGGACCGCCCCCGCCGCTGGTCGGGACGAGATCGCCGAGGCACTTCACCATGCTCGGGCAGCGTTGCCGGCCTGGTCGGCGGTGCATGGCTGGGAGCGCGCCAAGGTCCTGCGCGGCATCGCGCGCGCCATGGAGCGGCGCAAGGCGGAGCTGGTGCGGGCGCTATCCCTGGAGATCGGCCGGCCCATCGCGCAGTCGGAAGGGGAGGTCCTGATCGCCATCGAACAGTTCGACTGGTTCGCCGGTGAGGCGGAACGGCTGTTCGGCGAGACGATCCCCTCCCGGCAGGGCGGGCGCCTCTCCGCCGTGCCGGAACCGGTCGGCATTGTCGCGGCCTTTACCGCCTGGAATTTTCCCATCAACCTGCTCGCGCGCAAGATAGCGCCGGCGCTCGCGGCCGGCTGCCCGATCATCTGCCGCCCGTCCGAGCAGACGCCGCTCACCTCCACGCTGATCGCCGATGCCTGCGTCGAAGGCGGCGCTCCCGCGGGGGTCTTGCAGATGCTGCATGGACCTGCCGAAGCGGTGACGCACGCCCTGATGGA
>JBAQHA010000814.1:0-2654 GCA_049288075.1 Oricola sp. | reverse complement strand
GGCGAAACCCGCCCGCAAGGCGTCGAGTTCGCGCCGGTCGATGGCGACAGCGAGGCGGAGGCGATGCTCGCCATTATCCGCCTCGGCGGTGATCGCCTGCTCGTGGGCGAGGACGACCGCGCCATCGGGCCCGGCCGTGTCGTGGACATGGACGACGCCGGTCGTCAGCAGGTCGTCCGGCAGCTGGAGTTCGGCGTCCCACAGCGAGCGCGAACGCATCAGCACGCCGGACGTCTCGTCGCGCACCTGCCAGTAGAGGCCGCCGAAGACCTGGCCGAAGCGCGGGTCCGCCGGCTCGCGGGCGAGGTATGGCGTGCCGTCCGGCGCGAAGCGGATCGAGCCGGCAAGCTGGGCGATATGGGTGTCGAGTTCCTGGCCGACGCGCCGCTCCAGGTTACGGGCGAACAGCGCGGTCAGGCCGAAGCCGGCGATGATAAGGGTGATGGCCATGATGCCGGCGGCATAGGCCATGAGGCGAAGGCGGATCGACCGGCGGGCGAAGCGGCCGGTCATGCCGTCTCCGTTTCCGGCCTGTCCCCGATCGTGTAGCCGAAGCCGCGCCGTGTCTCGATCAACGCGATCGGCAGCTTGCGGCGCACGCGCGCGATCAGCACCTCGACGGCGTTCGACTCGCGCTCGAAATGCAGCGACTGCAAGTGCTCGGCCAGTTCCTGCTGCGAGACGATACGGCCCTTGTTGAGCATCAGATAGGCGATCAGCCGGTATTCCTGCGGCGACAGCGCCAGCGGCACGCCGCGCACGGCAAAGCGCATCTGGCGCGGATCGAGCTCGGCATCGCCGGCGCGGATGACCGGGGACGCGTGTCCGGCGGAACGGCGCAGGATGGCGCGCATCCGCGCCAGCAGTTCCTCCATGCGGAAAGGTTTCGCCAGATAGTCGTCAGCGCCGGAATCGATCCCCTCGACGCGTTCGGTCCAGGAGCCGCGCGCGGTGAGCACCAGCACCGGCAGGTCGCGGCCGGCTTCGCGCCAGCGCTTCAGGATCGTCAGCCCGTCCATGTGCGGCAGGCCGAGATCGAGGATCGCCGCGCCATAGGCTTCGGTGTCGCCCTTGAACCAGCCCTCCTCGCCGTCCTGCTCCGCGTCGACCACGTAGCCGGCGGCTTCCAGCGCCGCCTTCACGTCGTCGCGGATCAAGCGATCGTCTTCTATGAGGAGAATGCGCATGGTCAGTCGTCGCCCGCGCTCTCGATCACCCTGCCGTCGCGCGCGTCGACGGTGATCTCGCGGCGGCGTCCCTCGGAATCGAGATAGTAGATCTCGTAGAGCACGCGGCCCTCGTCCTTTTCGAACTCGACCTCGATGATCCGGTCGCCGGTCGTTTCCGACACGCGGTCGAGGATTTCCGACAGCGCCAGGATTTCGCCGCGCTTGCGCGCCGCGGCCAGTTCGTCAAGCTCCCGGCGGTCGCCGTCGGCATGCGCCGGCAATCCCGCGACCGCGGGCGCGAGCAATAGAACGAGGAACAGAAACCGGCGCATGTTCCGTCTATGCCGTTCGATAAATGACAAAACGCTTACAGCCTCCGTCAGCCATCTGTCATCGCGACCCTGCGAGAAAGCCGATGTGACCGGCACAGGCCGGCAGTAACCCAGGAGATACAAATGCAGAAATTCGCACTCGCAGCAATCGCAACCGTCCTCATCGCCTCCCCGGTCATGGCGACCGAGATGAGCTGCGGCGACGCGCCGCGCGCCCAGTGGATGTCCGAAGACGCCGTCAAGGCGAAGGCCGCCGGCCTGGGTTACCAGGTGCGTAGCGTAAAGGCCGAGAAGGGCTGCTATGAGGTCTATGCCATCGACGCCAGGGGCATGAAGGCCGAAGTCCTGTTCAACCCGGTGACCGGCGAGCAGGTCGGCTCGGAAATGGACGACTGATGGACGCCCGCGCGACCATGACGGAAGCCGGCGGCGCTACGCCGCCGTCGACCGTCCGGGTCTGGGACCCGCTGGTCAGGATTTTCCACTGGTCGCTGGTCGGCCTGTTCGCCTTCGCCTTCCTCACCGGCGACGAATGGGAGAAGGCGCACATCCTCGCCGGCTACATCGTCGCCGGCCTCATCGCCTTCCGCGTCGTCTGGGGGCTGATCGGCCCGCGCCACGCGCGCTTCACCGATTTCGTGCGCGGACCCGGCACCGTCGCGACCTATGTCCGTGACGCGCTCGCCATGAAGGCGCAGCGCCATATCGGCCACAACCCGGCCGGCGGCGCGATGATCCTCGCCCTGCTGCTGGCGATCGCCGGCATCGCGACCACCGGTTACATGATGACGACCGACGCCTTCTGGGGCGTCGAATGGGTCGAGGATGCGCACGAGATGCTGGTCTACGGCACGCTCGGGCTGATCGCGCTGCATGTCGGCGGGGTCATCCTCGCTTCCGTCGGGCATGGCGAGAACCTCGTCCGCGCGATGATCACGGGCAGGAAGCGTGCGCATTGAGACAATTCAGGGTGCACTGGCTATCCGGGGCGGGGTCCATGCGATCTCGCCCCTTTTTGTTACTGTCCGTTTCTAATTACCCGGAGGCGGCGTTCCGCCGCCGTTGCTGGCGGGCGGTGGGCACAAGCGGAAGCATCGCCACCCCCACCCTGCGCCCTCGATATGGTCGAGGGACAAAGGATAGGGGTCGCCGC
>JBAQHA010000813.1:0-2713 GCA_049288075.1 Oricola sp. | reverse complement strand
CTTTCGTTGGATGCGTATAATCGCGGGTATGATGTGCCGGCATAGCCGACAGCGCAGCGGCATTTCCTGTTCTAGGCCAATTGCTGCATAGCACCAATTTCATGGATGCAATGCAGCATTGTTGCTGGACAATAATGTATACAGGCTGCTATCCGTAACCCCGTAATTACCTTGATCGCCCGCTCCTCCCAGCGCGCAAGCGCCAGCGATACGGTCAAGTTTGTTAGAAAAGACAGATACTTACGGAGACAGCCATGATCGGCAGGAAAGTTCCTTTCGTCACCTTCCGCACGCGCGTTCGCGACGAGTCCATCGAAGGCCCGAACCCCTTCCGCTGGGAAAACATGACGTCGGACGACTATTTCAAGGGCAAGCGCGTCGTGCTGTTCTCGCTGCCCGGCGCCTTCACGCCGACCTGCTCGACCTACCAGCTTCCCGACTTCGAGAAGCTCTATCCCGAATTCCAGGCCAAGGGCATCGACGAGATCTATTGCGTCTCGGTCAACGACGCCTTCGTCATGAACGCCTGGGGCAAGTCGCAGGGCGTCGAAAAGGTCAAGCTGATCCCGGACGGCTCGGGCGAATTCACCCGCAAGATGGGCATGCTGGTTCGCAAGGACAATCTCGGCTTCGGCCTGCGCTCCTGGCGCTACGGCGCGGTCGTCAACGACGGCGTGGTCGAGAAGTGGTTCGAGGAAGAGGGCTATTCCGACAACTGCGAGAGCGATCCCTACGGCGTCTCCTCGCCGCAGAACATCCTCGCCAATCTCGACGTGAAAGAGCCGGTCGCAGCCTGATCGCCGAACAAGGAACCAACCAGTGCCCTTGCGGAAACGCGAGGATTATTCTTGACGGCTGGTCACTACCGACTTTCGGTCATAAGCTCGACCGGATCGCTTGCCGGGAGGAATGACCATGATCCATGTCATCGCGACACTGACCATAAAGCCCGATACGCTCGACGCCTTGCGCGAGGCGGCGATGCCCTGCATCGAGGCCACGCGCGAGGAGCCGGGCTGCATCTTCTACGACCTGAACGCCAGTGTCAGCAATTCGCGCCGCGTCGTCTTTGTCGAGCGTTGGAAAAGCCGCGAGGACCTCGAAAGCCATCTCAGGACGCCGCATATCAAGGCGTGGCGCGAGGCGTCCGCGCCACTGATCGAAGACCGCACGGTCGAGATCATCCATCCCGAGCGGATCGAGACCCTCTGAGGCCTCGAGTGCCGAACGGCGCCATGACCATCGCAATCGCCCCCGCCCCGCCGGATTTCTCCCGCTGGACCGAACTGCATGCCCTGTTGACCGATGCCTTCGCCTATTTGGAAGGCCGCATCGACCCGCCCTCCTCGCTCTCCCGCATGGGGCCGGCGACGCTGGCGAACAAGGCGAAGGCCGAGACGCTGCTGCTCGCGACGGAGGGCGACCGCATCGTCGGTTGCCTTTTCCTCGCGGCGAAACCCGGCTGCATCTATGCCGGCAAGCTCGCCGTCGATGACGCCTTTCGCGGCCGCGGCATCGCGCGGCGGCTGTTCGAACTGGCGCAGGACGAGGCGCGCCGAGTGGGACTCTCCTTCCTCGAATTGCAGACCCGCGTCGAACTGACCGAGAACCACGCGGCCTTCGCCCGGCTTGGTTTCGTCAAGACCGGCGAGACCGCCCATGAGGGCTACGACAGGCCGACCAGCGTCACCATGCGCAAGCCGGTCGCGCCGTCCGGCTCCCGGACTTCCTTTACGTAGCCAGAATGTCGCCCTAAGGTTGAAATGGGACGCAACGCCGCAAACGGGCACGCGGGCGGGATAGCCAGCGCCTGTTCGTTTCGGCATATCGGGTGGCGAAAGCCATGAATTTCAGCTTCGGTGGACCGGCGAGGGTCATCGACGGCGAATGCGCGCGCATCGCCGTCGAGATCTCTCCCCACGCTCAACCGGCAATTCCCCGGCTCGGGCGCACCGAGGATATCCGCTTTTCGCCGAACAGCCGCCGGCTCGCGGTCGCAGGCTATTTAAAGAACTCCTGCTTCCTGTTCGAAATCGCGATAGACCGCGCCGGCGCGAGGCCGGCCGTGCGGATCCTCGATTACCTCGAACTCCGCTCCGATCTCCTCGCCGAACCGCATGGTTTCGATTTCATCGGCAACGACACCCTCGTCATCGCCAACCGGACCGGTGACGTCACCATCTTCGCCATTCCCGAACGGGCGGGCGAGGATCGCGTGTGCCATTGCGATCCGGTGCGTGTAATCCGCCGCGCCGGTTTCCTGCGGCGCCTCGGCTCACCCGGTTCCGTCTGCGTCGTAGGCGCAACGGGCGGCCGGACGGAGATCCTGGTCTGCAACAACTACAAGAACCGCATCACCCGCCACGTCTTCCCGCATGACGGCCGTTTCGCGTGGCCGGACGACCGCATCGTCCTCGAAAACGCGCTCGACGTCCCTGACGGAATCGCCGTCAGCCCCGACCGGGCGTGGGTCGCCATCAGCAACCACATGACGGCCAGCGTCCTCGTCTTCGACAACCGGTCGGGATTGCGGCGCTCGGCCGAACCCGCCGGCACGCTCGGCGGCGTCTCCTATCCGCATGGCCTGAGGTTTTCGCCGGATGGCCGGCGCCTCTACGTCGCCGATGCAGGCGCACCGCTCGTGCATGTCTACGAGTCTGCCGGCGACTGGAGCGGCCCCGGCGCGCCGGTCCGCACCGTCGCCGTTCTCGAC
>JBAQHA010000812.1:0-1866 GCA_049288075.1 Oricola sp. | reverse complement strand
CGGTTCGGCCACCGCCGACGCAGGCGGGCGCTTCTCCCTTGGCGGGGCGGGCGGTGGCGGGGGAGGCGGAGCGGCAGCCTCATGCGCCGGGGCGGCAATTCCGGGCCGCTCGGCCGCGGCGGCGGTTTCCGGCTTTTCGGCCGACGCCGGAGCAGCCTTGCCGATATCGCGCTCGATGACAAAATCGTTGTGTCCGCCGATCATGACGAGATGCTCGACGTTGTCGCGGCGGACCAGGACAATCCGGCGATGGCTGTCGATGGCGGTGGCGTCGACCACGGCTAGGCGCGGCTGGCGTCCGCGGCCGCCATGGACGAAGATGCCGCCGGAAACCCGGCGCGTCCAGAACCACAGGACCCAAAGGAGCAGGAGCGCAATGATCGCGCCGCCGCCATAGGCGATGTACATGGCGTATTGCTCGCCGAAAGTGTCGGTCAGCCAGGCATACATTTTGCAGTTCTCCATGATGCGGCTCCGATGCCGCACTAGTCACACCGAAGGTGTTAGCAACGACGGATCGGAATGACAAATTTTACCGGCGGGGCTTTCGCCCCGGGTGGGTTTGTGATTCATACCAGACAGGTGCCGCCACGCGGCAAGACGAGAGGTAGAGGCTCAGAGCCGGGAAGCTGCAATGGCGGGTGAGTACAGGGCACTTGGTCACAGCAGTAATCGTCCGAGCGCGGCGATCCGGCTTCTTATCCTCGGCATCGCGTCGCTCGGCGCCGCCGCCTTCCTGTTCTTCTATCGCGAAAACCTGAACGAGACATTCCTGCTGGTAATGCTCGGCCTCCTGGCGATGGTCGGAGTGTTCTACCTGTTCGCCTCGGCGATCGGATTCGTCGAGTTCGCGCGCGGCGGCGGTGCGGAAGACATCGGCCGCGCCTTCGCCGATGCGATGTCCGACGGCATCTGCATCCTCGATGAAAAAGGCTCAATCGTCTATTCCAACAAGGCCTATGGCGAGATGACGGGGGCTGCCGGCGCGGAGGACCTGCAGGCGCCCGAAGCCGTGCTGTCGCGCCATGACGACGCGGCGAACGCCGTCTACCGGCTCGCCAACAACGTCATCCGAGGGCTCGAAGCCGACGAGGAGTTCCGGCTGCAGAGCGGCCTGAAGCGCGACGAAACCGGCCCGCGCTGGTACCGCGCGTCGACCCGGCTCCTGAAGGCGCCGGGCAAGAGCCAGCCGCTCAGGGTATGGCGGCTCGCCGATATCACGGCCGAGCGCGACGACCAGGAACAGACCTTTCTCGAACTGCAGAAGGCGATCGACTACCTCGATCAGGCGCCGGTCGGCTTCTATGCCGCCGATGGCGATGGCCGCATGCAGTACATCAACGCCACGCTGGCGGGCTGGCTCGGTATCGACCTGACCACGTTCGCGCCGGGGCGCGTTTTCGTGTCGGATATCATCGCCGGCGACAGTATGGCGATGATCAACGCAAGCAGGGCGGAACCGGGGATGTCTCGCACCGCAACTGTCGACCTGGAAATGGCGCGCGCTGACGGGGTCAGCCTTCCGGTGCAGGTGATCCACCGGATACAGGCAGACCGCGACGGGCTGACTTCCTCAACGCGGGCGATCGTGCTGAACCGCTCCGAAGTGGGCGAATCGGCCGACGACCTGCGCCGTTCGGAAGTGCGTTTCACCCGCTTCTTCAATTCTACGCCGATGGCAATCGCAGCGCTCGACCAGGACGGGCGCATTCTGCGCACCAATGCGCCGTTCCTCAACCTGTTCGGAACCGTCACCGATCCTGACGCGCTCGAAGGGCAGATCAAGTTCGAGGCGTTGCTGCAGGGCGATGCGGTGGAGCGTTTCCACAAGGCGTTCGCGGCCGCGCGGGCCAATCAGGCGAAGAT
>JBAQHA010000811.1:0-3430 GCA_049288075.1 Oricola sp. | reverse complement strand
GACCCGGTTCGGGCCGGTTCGCAGGAGTTGCGGCAATCAGCCGTTGATGTCGAAGCCCTCGGGCAGATCTTCCAGCGTGATGCCGAAAGGCTCCAGTCCCTTGAGGATCCAGGTCTGGTTGTTGCCGACGCGGCGATTGTAGTCGGCCCAGCCGGACACGAACTTCTTCCAGACCTCATCGGTGCCGTAATTGAGCCCGATCACCGAAGGCGACGAAAGAATTGGCGTCGGCACCATGACGGAGCCGAGTGCGGCGTTCTTCTTGATCATGACCATGCCGTTGAACACGGTGTTGATGACGGCGTCAGCCTTGCCGGTGGTCAGAGCAAGCACCGCTTCGTCGCGTGTCTTGAAACGAAGGATGTTCGCCTTCGGCAAATAGGCTTTCGTGATCTGGTCCTGCGCGGAACCGAGATCGACGGCGATGGTGATCGACGGATCGTTGAGCTCGGCCCACGACTTGCCCTTGAGCTCGTCCTTCGGCGTGATGATGACGAAGCTGTTATAGTAGGTCGGCGACGAGAAATGGACCGCCAGCGCGCGCGCCGGCAGCGCCGTCAGCGCGAAAGCGAGGTCGACCTTTCCCGACTGAACGTCGAGGATCGAGTTCGCCCAGCTAGATTCCACCACTTCCAGCTCGACGCCGAGCACCGTTGCCATATCGCGCCCCATCTCGACGGCGAAGCCGCGCCATTCACCGGTGCGAGGGTCCTTCGAAAAGTAAGGATCCTCGTTCAGGATGCCTGCCATGCGCAGCGTGCCCCGCTCGCGGATCTCATCGACCTTGGCTTCCTGTGCATTCGCTGTCGTCAGCGAAAGCGCGACGGCCGCGACGGCCGCCAATCCGACTAGAATTCTATTCCAGAGCCTCATTTGAACTTCTCCCTTGCAGCAGTTCATCATGCCGCCGCTCGTTGCCATAATTGCCCTCCGACATCGAACATGCGCCGGGCATTCTCAGACCACCCGCTTTCGGGGCAGCGATCAATACAAGATTGAGGGGGCTTCCTACAAACATTGTTGTAATTGACCGCCTACCCCGCCAACGTTCCCGCCGCCATGATCCTGTTATCCAATTTTTATTGTAACTTACTCGCCATTTTTTGGATCGCGCGGAATTTCGCGAGCCGATAGCCTCAGCCCCGATCGTTTGAAAGGGAGCAAGAAATGTCGGCGTCGCTCGACTACGACGTGGCAATAGCGGGAGCAGGGATCGTAGGCGCATCAATAGCCTACCACCTGGCGCTGCGCGGCATGCGCGTCGTCATCGTCGACGCGACCGGGCCGGCGGCGGCCGCTTCGGGCGCTTCCGACGGCGCGGTCTCCGTCGCATCGAAGAAGCCCGGCGTCATGGCGCGCCTTGCGACCGCATCCCTGGTTTACACCCGCGAACTCGCGCGCAATGGCGGCCCGCTGTCGGGTGCCTTTGCGCCACGTCCCGGCTTTTTCTTCGCGACCGATCCGGCGGAAGAATCGGCGCTCGACATGCTGATCGGGAAGCTCAACACGCTGGAGACCCCGGTTTGCGTAACAGGCGACCAGCCCGGCGCCGACGGCCTGTGCGGCCTCGGGCCGACGGTCAGCCGTCTGGTGACATTGACCGGCGAAGGCCACATGCTGGGATATGAGGCAGTTCGGGCGTATCTTTCGGCTGCGCCTGTCGACAAGCGCTGGCCCTCCAGCCTGCTCGGATGGGAAGCCGGCGGGACGAGCGTGACGATCCGCACCGGAAACGGCTCCTTGCGAGTGGGGAAGCTGGTTCTGGCGCTCGGGGTGTCGAGCCCGGAACTGGTTTCCGGCTTGCCTGTCGTGCCGCGTGCCGGACAACTCGTCGTCACCGACCGCGCGCAAGTGAAATCCCTGCCCGGCGCCCTTACGGCCGCCTCCTACCTGATGGCCAAGACCGGCGGACACGAGGCCATGCCGAAACCGCCCGTCGTGGTCGATCCCCTTTCGACCGGCCAGTTCCTCGTCGGTTCGAGCCGGGAGGACCACGGCGACCCGTCGCGCATCAGCTTCGCGACGATACGCAGCCTCATCGCCCGCGCGGTCGAGGTCTGGCCTGCATTGAGGAAACGCCAGATCGTTCGCATCTTTACCGGCATTCGCGCCGCTGTGACCGACAGCCTGCCTATTGTCGGGCCGTTGGCCGATACGCCGAGAGTCTTCCTGGCGACCGGTTTCGAGGGCGACGGCATCTGCCTCTCGGCCGTGATCGGACGCGAAGTTGCGGCAATGGTTTGCGATGAGCCCTGTAACGAGGCGCTTGTCGCCGACCTTCTTGCGCTCTCGCCAAGCCGCTTTCATCTCCCTGGAGGCTGTCTGGCATGAGCGACACGATCCATTGGAATGGCAAGATTGTCCCGTTCAGGCCCGGCGAGACCGTTTCAAGCGCCCTGATGCGCGCCGGCATCACCGGTTTCGGGAAATCGCCGACCGGTCAGGCCGCGGGAATGTTCTGCGGTATCGGCCAATGCCAGTCCTGCCTGGTCGAATTCGACGGCACCCTCACCGAAGCCTGCCTGCTCCAGTGCCGCGACGGGATGCGCCTGTTCGCGCAAGGAGGCACCGATGCGTGATCCTGTTCTCGTCGTCGGCGCGGGACTTGCCGGCCTTGCTGCGGCCACAGAACTCGCCCGCGCGGGTCTGCGCGCCATCGTAGCCGATCAAGCGCGCGCGCCCGGCGGCGCGATCCACCGCCAACCGCTTTCGGACGTCGAGATGCCGATTGCCTCGCCCGCACAGCAGAGGCGATGGACGATGCTCATGGAAGAGGTGAAATCACAGGGGGAGCGCATCGAGATCCGCTGCGCCAGCCGGTACGCAGGCATCGACCATCAGGGCATGGCATTGCTGACGGGCGAACGCAGTTGTCTCCTGCGCCCATCCGCGCTTGTGCTGGCCACGGGCGCGACCGAGCGGGTGCATCCACGCCCGGGCTGGACCCTGCCAGGCGTGATGACCGCCGGCGCGATCCAGATCCAGACGAAGACGCTCGGCGCAGCGCCGCAAGGCCGCATCCTTCTCGCGGGTTCAGGCCCTCTGCTGCTGGCGGCGGCGGCGAACATGGTCGACGGCGGCAATCCTCCCGTCGCCGTCATCGAAGCCGCGCGGCCATTTTCGCACGCCGCCGCCCTCGCCTTGCCAGGCGCCTATCTGCGCGAAGCCGCAGGCTACATGGCGACGCTATTGCGCGCCCGAGTACCGCTGCTGACCGGCGCGGACCTGGTCCGGATCGAGCAGGGAACCGCCGGATTGCGCGCCATCGTCGGGACATCCCGCGGAGCAAGAACCTTCGAGGTCGACGTGATCGGCCTGCATGACGGTATCCGACCGAACGACTACGGCGCGACCAATGCACCCGTGCCGGTTCTCCGCGCCGGTGACTGCCGCGAGGCGTTGGGAGCCCGCGCCGCGCTCGCCGACGGTC
>JBAQHA010000810.1:0-7101 GCA_049288075.1 Oricola sp. | reverse complement strand
GCGTGACCGTATGCGACACCTTGTAGGACGGCACGTCGTCGGCGCGCGGCATGGTGTAGTCCATGTAGCTCGCCGTCAGAAGCTGTCCGGTCTCGGGATCGTAGGAGGTGCCTTCCAGCAGCGCCTGGCCGATGCCCTGACCGATGCCGCCATGCACCTGGCCCTCGACGATCATCGGATTGATGATGTTGCCGAAGTCGTCGGCGGCGACGAACTGGACGATCTCGGTCTTGCCGGTATCCGGATCGACCTCGACCTCGCAGATGTAGCAGCCGGCCGGGAAGGTGAAGTTGGTCGGGTCGTAGAAGGCGCCCTCCTTCAGGCCCGGCTCCATGCCGGACGGCAGGTTGTGGGCCGTGTAGGCGTTGAGCGCGACCTCGTGCCAGCCGAGCGCCTTGTCGGTGCCGGCGACCTTGACCTGTCCGTTCTCGATGACGATGTCGGACTCGTCGGCCTCGAGCAGATGGGCGGCGATCGCCTTGGCCTTCTTCTCGACCTTGTCGAGCGCCTTGACGATGGCGCTCATGCCGACCGCGCCGGAGCGCGAGCCGTAGGTGCCCATGCCCATCTGCACCTTGTCGGTATCGCCATGGACGACAGAGACCGAGTCGAGCGGCACGCCGAAGCGGTCGGCGACGAGTTGGGCGAAGGTCGTCTCGTGGCCCTGGCCGTGGCTGTGCGAGCCGGTGAGGATCTCCACCGTGCCGACGGCGTTGACGCGGACCTCCGCCGATTCCCACAGGCCTACGCCGGCGCCGAGCGAGCCGACCGCCTGGGACGGCGCGATGCCGCAGGCCTCGATGTAGCAACTCATGCCGATGCCGCGTTTCCTGCCGCGGCCCTCGGCTTCCGCCTTGCGGGCGGCAAAGCCCGCATAGTCGGCCGCCCGCATCGCCGCGTCGAGGGACGCCGCATAGTCGCCGGCGTCATAGTTCATGATGACCGGCGTCTGGTACGGGAACTGGGTGATGAAGTTCTGGCGGCGCAATTCGGCCGGCGAGACGCCCAGTTCGCGCGCGGCGGTCTCGACAGTGCGCTCCAGGAGGTAGGTCGCCTCCGGGCGGCCGGCGCCGCGATAGGCGTCGACCGGCGCGGTGTTGGTGTAGACCGTGCGCACATTGCAGTGGATCGCCGGGATGACGTACTGGCCCGACAGAAGCGTGGCGTAGAGATAGGTCGGCACAGCCGACGAGAAGAGCGACATGTAGGCGCCGAGATTGGCGATGGTGTCGACCTTCAGTCCCGTCATCCTGTTGTTGGCGTCGAAGGCCATCTCCACCGTCGTCACATGGTCGCGGCCATGGGCGTCGGACAGGAAGGCCTCGGTGCGGTCGGCGACCCACTTGACGGGGACGCCGGTTTTCTTCGACGCCCACAGGCAGACGATCTCTTCCGGGTAGATATAGATCTTGGAGCCGAAGCCGCCGCCGACATCGGGGGCGATGACGCGCAGCTTGTTTTCCGGCGCCACATTATAAAAGGCGCTCATGACGAGGCGCGCGACATGCGGGTTCTGCGACGTCGTCCAGCAGGTGTAGTGATCCTCGGCCTCGTCATAATGGCCGAGCGCGGCGCGCGGCTCCATGGCGTTGGGGACGAGGCGGTTGTTGACGATCTGCATGCGCGTGACATGGGCGGCATTGGCGATCGCCGCGTCGGCGGCGGCGCCGTCGCCGATCTCCCAGTCGTAGATCAGGTTGCCGGGGGCGTTCTCGTGGATCTGCGGCGCGCCGGGCTTCAGCGCGGAAACCGCGTCGGTGACGACCGGGAGTTCCTCGTAGACCACCTCGACGGCTTCCGCGGCATCGCGGGCCTGGTTCCTGGTGTCGGCGACGACGACGGCGATCGCGTCGCCGACATAGCGCACCGTGTCCTGGGCGAGCGGACGCCAGTTGCCCATGTTCATGGGCGAGCCGTCCTTGGAATGGATCATCCAGCCGCAGATCAGCGAGCCGATGCCGTCGGCGGCGAGCTGGTCGCCGGTCAACACCCCGATGACGCCCGGCATCTTCGCCGCGGCGTCGGTCTTCACGGCCTTGATCTTCGCATGCGCATGGGTCGAGCGCACGAAGGCGGCATGTTTCATGCCGGGGACGACCATGTCGTCGGTGTAGCGGCCCTTGCCGGTGATGAACCGCTTGTCTTCCTTGCGCGCCACGCGGGCGCCGATGCCTTCAATTCCCATCGATTCCTCCCAATGGTCGGGAGCGAATAGCGAGTGGCGAGTAGCGAGTAGGGGGACAAATCGCCCGCCTCAGTCCGCTTCTCCCGTCGCCAGAGCTCCCTTTTCTATTCGCTACTCGCTATTCGCCGCTCGCTCACTCCGCCGCAACCTTCGCCGAACCGCTCATTTCCGCGGCGGCGGCGAGGATCGCCTTGACGATGTTGTGGTAGCCGGTGCAGCGGCAGATGTTGCCGTCGAGCTCGGCGCGGACGGTCTTCTCGTCGAGCTTGCCGCCATAGCGGGCGATCATGTCGGTCGCGGCCATGATCATGCCGGGCGTGCAGAACCCGCATTGCAGGCCGTGATTTGCCTTGAAGGCGGCCTGGACGGGGTGAAGCTCGCCGCCGGCGGACAGACCCTCGATCGTGGTCACCGTGGAACCGGAAGCCTGCGCCGCCAGCATGGTGCAGGATTTCACCGCCTTGCCGTCGACATGCACGACACAGGCGCCGCACTGCGAGGTGTCGCAGCCGACATGGGTTCCCGTCAGATTCAGATTGTCACGCAGAAAATGAACGAGCAGCGTGCGGTCTTCCACGTCCGCGGACACCGTGCGGCCGTTCACTGTCATCTCAACCTTGGCCATAAATCCTCCTCCCGATAGATCGCCGGACGTGGCGCCGGCTGGCGGACGCCTCAAACCGGCCAGGTGAAACTTGGAGCCGAATCCGTGGTTTGTCCATACGGCAGAAATAAAAACCCGGCCGACGCCCGTCGAACGAGATCGGGCCTTGAATTCACCCCGCAATGCCAGTAAAGCGCGCGTTAGCGATTTTCGGCTACGGTCGATGCGTTGATGCCGCATTAGCTCAGTTGGTAGAGCACATCATTCGTAATGATGGGGTCGCTGGTTCGAATCCGGCATGCGGCACCACTTCCCCATTGCTTCTTGCGCGATCCGCCCGCACAGGGCTGTATCCACTCGCCCCGTTGCGCCGCGGGAGGCAAATCTTCGGTTTTTCAATCGAATGAACTTTTCGAAGAACGAGATTCTTATACGCCGCGCTTGTCTCCGGAGACACGCAGGCTATACTTTTCATTCCCGCGGTTGGGAGGCCACGGGAAAATTTGGGAGGAAAATCATGGACAAGGAAACCAAGCGCGGCGTCTCGCGGCGTTCTTTCATCAAGAAGGGCGTACTCGCAGGAGGCGTCGCGGCCGGCGGCGTACTCGCGGCGCCCGCCGTGCACGCCCAGTCGCCGATCGTGGTGAAAATGCAGACATCCTGGCCGGCCTCGGACATCTGGATGGATTTCGCGCGGGAATACACCACCCGTGTCGAGGAAATGTCGGCGGGGCGCATCACCGTCGACCTGCTGCCCGCAGGGGCGGTGGTCGGCGCATTCCAGGTGATGGACGCCGTCAATGACGGCGTGCTCGACGCGGCGCACACGGTGCCCGTCTACTGGTACGGCAAGCACAAGGCGGCATCCTTCTTCGGCACCGGCCCGGTCTGGGGCGGCTCGGCCACCACCATGCTGAGCTGGTTCTACAAGGGCGGCGGCGCGGAACTCTACCGCGAACTTACCCAAGACATCCTCGGCCTCAACGTCTACGGCTTCATGGGCTTCCCGATGTTCGCGCAGCCCTTCGGCTGGTTCAAGGGCGAAGTGAACACCGTCGCCGACCTGCAGGGCTTCAAGTATCGCACCGTCGGTCTTGCCGCCGACCTGCTGCAGAAGCTCGGCATGTCCGTCGCGCAGTTGCCGGGCGGCGAGATCGTGCCGGCGATGGAGCGCGGCGTCATCGACGCGTTCGAGTTCAACAACCCGTCGTCGGACAGCCGCTTCGGCGCGCAGGACGTGGCCAAGAACTACTACCTGTCGTCCTACCACCAAGCATCCGAGTGCTTCGAGTTCCTGTTCAACAAGGATTTCTTCGACGACCTCGATCCCGATCTCCAGGCGATCCTGAAATACGGCGTGGAAGCGGCTTCGACGTCGAACACCGCGCTGGCGATGGACAACTACTCCGCCGACCTGCAGAAGCTGCAGACCGAGCACGGCGTGACCGTACACCGCACCTCGCAGGAGATCCTCGACGCGCAGCTCAAGGCCTGGGACGAACTGATCGAGGAACTCGGCCAGGACGACTACATGAAGCGCATCATGGACAGCCAGCGCGCCTGGGTCGACCGGGTGACCTTCTACGAACTGTTGAACGCGCCCGATCTGACGCTCGCCTACAAGCATTACTTCCCCGGCAAGCTCGACCAGCTCGCCTCATGTGGCATCTGACCGCGCACAGGCATTACCGGCGGGGCATTTGCTCCGCCGGTTCAGGACCCGACTTCTCATGATTGGCTTCATCCGTTTTGCCGATTCCCTGTCGGCCTGGTTCGGCAAGGCTTTTGCGTGGCTGATCGTGCTGATGGCATTCGGCACAGGCTACGAAGTCTTCGTACGCTACGTTCTCAACAGCCCGACGCCCTGGGCGCTGGACGTGTCGTTCATCATGTACGGCACGCTTTTCATGATGGGCGGCGCCTACACGCTTTCGCGCGGCGGACATGTGCGCGGCGACTTCATCTATCGCCTCTGGCAACCGAAGACGCAGGCCAAGATTGACCTCGTCCTCTATCTCATTTTCTTCTTTCCGGGCGTGACGGCGCTGATCCTGTCGGGCTGGAAATACGCCTCGCGGTCGTGGAGCTACACCGAAGTCTCGATCAACAGCCCGGCCGGCATCCCGATCTTCCAGTTCAAGACGGTGATGGTGGCGGCCGGCATCCTGCTGTTCATCCAGGGCATCGCCCAGGTCATGCGCTGCATCCTGTGCATCCGCACAAACCGGTGGCTCGAGCCCGAGGAAGACATTCAGGAAACCGAAGACCTGCTGCTGGCAAAGGCGACGCAAGCCGAGAAAGACGCCCATCCATGACGGACCCGCAAATCGCCCTTCTCATGCTGGGCCTTTTCATCTTCATGGTGTTCCTGGGCTTTCCCATCGCATTCACGCTCATGGCGATGGGCATCGGCTTCGGCTACTACGCGTATTTCGACGGCGCGCGCATGTGGCGCTCGTTCAACCGCCTCGACGAGACCGCGGGCTGGTGGGACAGCACCAGTCTGTGGATCGAGGGATTATTCAACAACCGCATCTTCGACCTGTTCATCAACCAGACCTATACCGTGATGTCGAACGAGGTGCTGGCAGCCGTGCCGCTGTTCCTGTTCATGGGCTACATCGTCGAACGCGCCAATATCGTCGACCGGCTGTTCACCACCCTCAACATCGCGTCGAAGAACGTGCCCGGTTCGATGGGCGTTGCGGCGCTGATCACCTGCGCGCTTTTCGCCACGGCCACCGGCATCGTCGGGGCGGTGGTGACGCTGATGGGGTTGCTCGCCCTGCCGGCCATGCTCAAGGCGCGCTACGACCATTCGTTTGCCTCCGGCATCATCTGCGCCGGCGGCACGCTGGGCATCCTGATCCCGCCCTCGATCATGCTGATCGTCTATGCGGCGTCGTCGGGCGTCTCGATCGTGCGGCTCTATGCCGGCGCGCTGCTGCCGGGTTTCCTGCTGGTCGGGCTCTACCTCGTCTACGTGGTCGGACGCTCCATCCTGCAGCCGTCCGCCGCGCCACGCCCGACATCGGACGAAGTGCCGGACGTTCCCATGGGCCGCCTGATCCTCATGATCATGACGTCATTCTTTCCGCTGGCCTTCCTCATTCTCGCCGTTCTGGGCTCCATCCTGTTCGGCCTGGCGACGCCGACGGAGGCCGCCTCGATCGGCGCGCTCGGCGGCATCGTGCTTGCCTTCGCCTACCGTGCGATGACGTTCCAGAGGATGCGCGAATCCGTCTACCTGACGGTGCGGACGACGGCGATGGTGTGCTGGCTCTTCGTCGGCTCCTACACCTTCTCCTCGGTGTTCTCCTATCTCGGGGGCGAACAGGTCATCACCGAGTTCGTCAGCGGGCTGGACCTGACGCCGCTGCAGTTCCTGCTGCTGGCGCAGCTGATCATCTTCCTGCTCGGCTGGCCGCTCGAATGGTCGGAGATCATCATCATCTTCGTGCCGATCTTCCTGCCGCTGCTGGCGATCTTCAACATCGACCCGCTGTTCTTCGGCATCCTGGTCGCGCTGAACCTGCAAACCTCGTTCCTGACGCCGCCAATGGCGATGTCGGCCTATTATCTGAAGGGCATCGCGCCGCCGGAAATCCGCCTGACGCAGATCTTCAAGGGCGTGATGCCATTCCTGCTAATGGTGTTCGTGTCGATGGCCATCGTCTACATCTTCCCGCAGATCGTGTTCTATCTGCCGGAGCAGATTTATGGCCGCTAGGGCGACGATCGCCGATCTCGGCGCCGTCGAGTTGAGGGACCAACTGGCGAAGGGAGCGCTGCGCACCGTCGAGGTCGCCGACGCCTTCGTCAAGCGCGTGCACGAACGCGACGGCGCGATCGGCGCATGGGCCTGGTTCGATCCGGACTTCGTCATGCACCAGGCGCGGGCGATGGACGCCTACCGGCAGACCGGACGCCCGCTCGGCGCGCTGCACGGCCTGCCGGTCGGATTGAAGGACATCATCGACACGGCGCGGATACCGACCGAGTACGGATCGCCGGCCGAGGCGGGCCGGGTGCCAGAAAGCGATGCCGCGGTAACCGAGAAGCTCAAGGCGCAGGGCGCCCTGATCTTCGGCAAGACAGTGACGACCGAGCTTGCCATGATGCACCCCTCGGCAACGCGCAACCCGCACAATGCCGCCCACACGCCCGGCGGGTCCTCCTCGGGATCGGCGGCGGCCGTCGCGGCGGGCATGGTTCCGCTGGCGTTGGGCACCCAGACCGGCGGATCGGTGATCCGCCCGGCGGCGTTTTGCGGCGTGACCGGGTTCAAGCCGAGCTACGGATCGGTTTCGCG
>JBAQHA010000809.1:0-2756 GCA_049288075.1 Oricola sp. | reverse complement strand
CGGCCGAACTGCCCGCCGGCTCCGCCCGCTTCACCGTGACGCGGCCGGCCTCAGCCAGCGCCGACAGCCCGGTGCCCTTCGCCGCGCCAGCGCCCGAAAACGTCGATCCCGTCGGGACCGCCTCGCTCGTCCCGGTCGCCGAGACTGAGCAGCAGGTCGTGGCGCTGGAGAGCGAACTCGCCGCCGAGGGCGCCGCCGGCTTCGCCGTTCCCGCCGCAATTCCCGCCCCCGTCGCCGTCGAGGTGGCCATCGCCGAGCCCGGCATGGCGCCGGCCCGCACCACCAAGTGGGTCAACATGCGCGCCAGCCCCGACAACGACGCCGAGGTCCTCGAGGTCGTTCCCTACGACGCCGAGATCATGGCCGAGGAGAATTGCCCAAGCTGGTGCTCGGTCGTCCATGACGGCCGGCAGGGCTATATCTACAAGGACTTCCTCGTCCGCCCGGACGGCCAGGTGCAGGGCTGAGGCGCGGGGCCTGGCGCTGCTTCAAATATGCGCCTTTGTGCTCACCGTTTCTTCACCATCGGGGCCGTTTGGGCCGGTTAAGTCTTTGGCAACCCTGTTCTTTAAGCCGCTGGCAACGGCGCGTCTGTAGGTTCCGCCCGTCCGGTCAGCGCCATGAGAGCGTTGCCGGTGGTGCTGTGAACGAGAAAAGGAGCTCATCATGTTTGCACGTTTCATGAAAGACGAGTCCGGTGCGACCGCTATCGAATACGGCCTGATCGCTGCCCTGATCGCCGTCGCGATCATCACCGGTGCGACGACGCTTGGTTCGAACCTGAACGCCAAGTTCGACGCGATCGGCACGAAGGTCGGCTCGACCGCCTGATGCCATGCCGCCTCGGGCGGCAAGCGCAAGTTCGAAAGGGCCCGCCTGTCAGATGGCGGGCCCTTTCCGTTCCGGCCCCGGTTAGGGAATTTTAAGCGCGGTCGCGTAGTCTGGGCGAAGCGTGTCTGAGTGGAGTGAACCGATGATTGCCGCCATCGTCCTGGTCGTTTTTCCCTTTTCGATGATCTTCGCGGCCCTGTCCGACGTCTTCACCATGACGATCGGCAACCGAATCTCGCTTGTCCTGATCGGATCCTTCCTGTTCGTCGCGCCCTTCATCGGGCTCTCCTGGGAGGATTTCGGCTGGCACCTCGCCGCCTTCGGCCTGGTGCTGACGGTCACCTTCGGCCTGTTCGCGACCGGAACCATGGGCGGCGGCGACGCCAAGCTGCTCGCCACGACCAGCCTGTGGATGGGTTTCGGCGGGGCGCTGCTCGACTATCTGCTCTGGGCGACGATCATCGGCGGCCTGTTCACTCTGTTCCTGGTTTTCTTCCGCAAGTCGACCCTTGCCGTCTTCGCCGGCGAGGTGCGCATCCTGCGCCGCATGATCGACGAGAAGGATGTCCCCTATGGCGTGGCGCTGGCGCTCGGCGGCCTGATCGCCTTTCCGCAATCGCCGGCGATGCTCTGGGTTCTCGGCCAATCCGTAGGGTAATCAGCATCCCGGCCGGGCCGGGATCGGATTTGATTCAAACTTTATTAAGCATGAAAATTACGGGCTCATTAACCCTAATTACACCTTTGCAAACGAAACATGATGCCACGTGGTTCGGAACATCTCCGGAAAGTGGGTGCCATCATGTCGAAGCGTATCATCATTCTTGGCGTTGCGGTTCTCGCCGCGGGCGGCGCAGGGTACATGGCCATGAACATGGTCGCCCCGCCGGAGCAGGCCACCGAGACCGTCGCGGCCCGGCCCGCGCTTGAACTCGACGAGGTTCTCGTCGCCACCGAGAGCATGAACACCGGAACTGCCATCGACAGCCAGCTGCGCTGGCAGGAGTGGCCGGTCGAATCGCTTTCGCCCGACTTCATCACCAAATCCGCGCGCCCCGACGCCATCGACGAACTGCGCGGCTCGGTTGTCCGGGCGACGGTATCCCAGGGCGAGCCGATCCGTCCGATCAAGCTGCTCGGCCCAGACCAGAGCTTCATGTCGTCGATCCTGCCGTCGGGCAAGCGCGCCGTGGCCACCCAGATCGCGGCCGACACCTCGGCCGGCGGCTTCATTCTTCCCGACGACTATGTCGACGTCATCATGACGACGCGGCCGCCGGAGCGCAACGGCGCCTTCGTCACCGAGACCATCCTGGAGAACATCCGCGTCCTCGCCATCGACCAGACAATCCGCGAGGACGAGCAGGGAAATCTCGTACAGGTCGGCCAGACCGCGACGCTGCAACTGACGCCGCGCCAGGCCGAGATCATCACCGTCGCGCAGCAGATGGCGGACCGGCTGACGCTGGCGCTCCGTTCGGTGCGCGATGTCGATCCCGACGAGGATTCGAAAGGCGCCGAGCATCTGCTTGGCGGCGGCGGCTCCAGGGGCGGCACCGTCACCGTCATCAAGTCCGGCGCGCGCAGCGAGGTTCAAACGCAATGAACGTCTATTTCTTTCGCACCAGCGCCAACACCCGCGAACAGGGCAAATCGGGCATGACATTCAAACGTCTCTTCACGGCCATGATTTCCGCGACCTCGGTCGCCGCGGCTCTTTCCGCCGCTCCGCTCGCCGTCTCTCCGGCGACGGCCGCCGACAACGGCAACATCATCGAGGTCGGCCGCAATGCGACCGGCACCGAGCGCGTCGCGCTGGGCCTCAACAAGTCGATCGTCCTCGACCTGCCGGTCGATGCGCATGACATCCTGGTCGCCAATCCGGAAGTCGCCGACGCGGTCACCCGCACTGCGCGGCGCATCTA
>JBAQHA010000808.1:0-1963 GCA_049288075.1 Oricola sp. | reverse complement strand
TGCTGGGCGGCGTGGCCGCCGCCGTCCCGACGGCGCAATGCCGCAAGCCCTTCCGCCCTGACCAGGGTCTCGCCGTCCGGCGCAATCGCGAGCCAGCCCTTGCTCCGCATTTCGTCCAGGTCGTTGCGGGCGCAGCGTACCGACCGTTCGCCGGGAAACTCCAGCAGGCCGGTCGCCGGATCTGCCGTTTCACGCAGGACCGCCTTTTTTTCGACGAGCAGCCGCAGGCAACGCAGCATCCGCCTTTCTCGTTTCGCCTCATCCATCGCGGCGCTCCGGCGACCGCGGAATCGAAAAGGCCACCGAGACGAGCTTTTCCACCCGCGCGACGATCAGGTCGAAGTCCTCGTCGTCGCGCAGGTCCTCGACCGTGTGGCAGGCGTGAACCACCGTGCTCTTGTCGCGGGAGAAGCCGATGCCGATGTCCGTCATCCGCATGCCGAGCGTCACATGCGCGACATACATCCCGATCTGGCGGACACGCGAGACTGAAAGCGGAGTTCGTTTAGACGACCGCAGCTGCCGGCTCGAGACGTTGAAGAAGACGGACAGCAGGTCGACGATTCCGTCGCAGACCGCGACAGCTTTGGCGGGACTGAACCGGCCGCGGGCGAAGGGCGGGGCCATCTCGACGCCATCGAAGGGCTGCGCGAAGTCCGTTTCGGCGGCTCCCGCACGGAGCCCGTAGAGAGCCTCTGCTTGCATATGTCGCGACATTCGGCACCTTTCCGTGTTAAAGGAATTTATTCCGCATATTGTAGATGCCGTACCCACTTATTTTTCAGTCCTACTAAATAACGTTGTGTTCGCACTATGTCCGCGTGTTTCGCCTACATATTGTGGGCGCTGGACTCGCGAGGTGGCTTCATGTATGGGCGAATTAGTGCGGGAACGGCATTGTAAGTGCCGCCCCCGCGATGACCACGGCCTTGCAGGTGAGCCGTCGTGGCCATGTGAAGGAATTCACAATGTCGGGCATCGGCTCTGCCCCTTTCGGACAGAAAGGATCAAACCAATGTCCAGCAATCATCTCGGCGGGTTTTCCCGCTCCCTTCTCGGTGGCCTTTTTCTCAAGGACCAGGTGTGGGCAAAAGGCCGTCCCATCTTTGGACGCGACGAATCCAAATGGCGACACGACGATTTCGGCAACGTGATCTACTATGACGCCTATGGTGACAGATCATCGACCTACGGTTGGGAAATCGATCACATTCACCCCCGAGCTATCGGTGGAGCCGACGACCTTTCCAACCTCCGCCCGCTCCACTGTACCGCTAACTCCACTCTCGGTGGGCTTCTCAGCGGCGCGCTGGGCAAACGGTAATTCCGCCGAAACTACGATCTGGGCAATGACATCCGGATCGTTTTCGTCAGGGATGGGAACGACATAAAGCCCCATCCCTTTCAATGTCTCGTAGAGGCGCAGATTGCGCACTCCCTTGTTCATATGCTCGGGGGAAATCACTATCTTTTTCTCCGATACTTGACGTACCCAAACCGATGGATTATATTGAATCCATAGGGAGTTACAGCCATGTCCATTCTTTCCGAAAAACACTTCCATAACGAGGCGGCGGCCTACAAGTTTGTGGAAGCGCGTATCTGGCCGAACGGTCCGGTTTGCCCGCACTGCGGCGGTACCGACCGGATTAGCCCCATGAAAGGCAAGAGCACCAGAATTGGCACTTACAAGTGCTATCAGTGCCGCAAGCCATTCACCGTAAAGATCGGCACCATCTTCGAAGCCAGCCACGTCAAAATGCACCTGTGGTTGCAGGCGATTTTTCTGATGGCGTCCTCGAAAAAGGGCATCAGCGCCAACCAGCTTCACCGCACTCTCGGCGTAACCCTGAAAACCGCTTGGTTCATGGCGCATCGTATCCGCGAAGCCATGCGCGAAGGCGGCCTTGGCCCGCTCGGCGGCGAAGGTCAGACCGTGGAAGCCGATGAAACCTATTTCGGT